>NZ_JAATTW010000046.1:0-26091 GCF_013414205.1 Pseudoalteromonas sp. MIP2626 | reverse complement strand
ATCCAATCGTTCTTGGTCGAAAGATCGGATCTCGGAACAGGCATTTAGTTCAATTTTCTTAAACGAGATTCAGGTTAAGTAATTAAAAAATGAAGAATTAGCCTGCTAATTCGTCGTTTTGTTTATTTAAAAGGCAATCAAACCAAAAAGATGATTTTTTTCTTTACCTTTGGCCAAAGGTCTCTATAATTCGTCGGTATTGCAGGGGCGTAGTTCCAATTGGTAGAACAGCGGTCTCCAAAACCGACGGTTGGGAGTTCGAATCTCTCCGCCCCTGCCATTTCTTCTTTACATCGAATTTATTACTTCTTATATTACCTTACTTACTAATTTCATCGAGTCGTTATGCATTCACGTTACGCAGCTGTTTTTGGTATAGAAAACCTCGAATTAAATCAGCATTATCAAACGGTTAATAACCAGCCAATAAATAATAAAGCAACTGACACTAAAGCAGACAGCGTCGCGCCTGAGCCTATTTCGCTCACAAGCCAGTTATTTGCAGATATAAAACGTGCCATAGCCCCCATTACCATCAATAGTGTAATACAAGGCACGGTACTGCAATTACATGGCGACCAGTTAGCTTTAACAAATTCACAGCTCAGTACTGCCGATAAACGTGCTTTATGGGCTTTAATGAGTGACCATCTTGATAAACTTTAAATCAGTAGACGCAACCGCTATACCGCAATTAATGGCTATAGAAACCGCATGCCACAGCCACCCGTGGACGTTAAATACCATGAGCTCATGTATTGGTGGGCGCTATTTTAATTTAGCAGCGTTTAACGGCGATACCATGGTAGGTTTTTATATTGGCGAAAAGGCCGGGCCCGACTTTACCTTGATGGATATTTGCGTTGCCCCAAGCGAGCAAGGAAAAGGCATTGCAAAACAGCTACTGAACCAGTTTATTGAATATGGTGAGCAGCAAAATGCTGAAAATTTATTTTTAGAAGTACGCGAATCAAATACCCCCGCAATAAAGCTCTACGAAAATGCAGGCTTTATAGAAATGTCAGTGCGTAAAAACTATTACCCAAGCGACAATCCTGCTAAAAACGGATTTGAAGACGCTATTTTAATGGGCATGGCACTGGGCTTAAACTTTCAATAATATTTTGTAGTGAAGAGTTTACAGTGATAACTGTATAAAGAATATTGTTGCAGTAAGCCGATAACTTATACCTGCTTACTTTGCTCACTAATAACCTGCTCAATAGCGTTAATTAAGTTAGCTGTTAATTCGTTTAACGCGGCTTTGCTATCGCTTTTTAAATGATCTTCTAAACGCGCAGCACAGTAATAAATATCATCAAAGTTAAAACACCCAGCACTGCCTTTTATATTATGTGCTAATGCGCGTAATGCGACTAAGTTACCCGAAAATTGTAAGCTTTTTATTTCAGCTAAATAAGTTGGCAGGTTAGCGACGTAATTTGCATTTATTTGTTGGAATTTTTCACTTTTGAGTATGTCGTCCCATTTATTTTGATTGTCTTTTTCAAGGTGTAGGTAACTTACTAATACGCTTTCTAGGGCATCTTTATCTATAGGTTTCGCCAGAGCCTTGTCGCATCCTGCAGCAATATATGTATCTACGTCATGGTTCATTACATTCGCAGTGAGTGCGATTATAGGGCCGTCGTATGCTGCATGGCGTAATATTTTAGTCGCTTCTAGGCCACCCATTACTGGCATTTGCATATCCATAATAATTAACTGATAGTCGTTTACTAGCGCCATTTCTACCGCTTCAGCGCCATTGTTTGCTATGTCGGGTTCTAATCCCCAAGTTTGCAGCAGCAGCTTTATTAATAATTGATTATCGGGGTTATCTTCGGCCACTAAAATATGTGCATCAAAATTATTACTAGCGAAGGAAAGCAGCGGATCTTTTTTTGGAATGAGTTGATTGGATTGCTCTAAAAACAGGTTGTCGGCTAATGGCGTTTGTAAATTACAGGCTATGGTTATAGTAAAGCAGCTACCTACATCTAATTCGCTTTTAACGGTTATATCACCGCCAAGACGTTGTGCTAAATTTTTTGAAATACATAGCCCAAGCCCGGTGCCGCCAAAGCGACGGGTTGTGGTAGCGTCTGCTTGCTCAAAAGGAGTAAATAAGCGCTTAATTTGACTTTCAACCATACCAATTCCGCTATCTTGTATTACAAACATCAGCTCTTGGCTTGGTAGGTAATGAACCGTTAGAGATACATGGCCTTGCTCGGTAAACTTAACTGCATTGCTGGCAATGTTGATCAGTATTTGTTTTAAGCGGGTTTCGTCGCTGTTTATAGTGTGTGGTAACGGGAGTTGATAATTAATACTGAGCTTTAGCTTTTTTTGTTGTGCCAGCGGTTCAATAATTGACTCAATGTCGTGAATTAAGCGCACTACATTTAGTGGGGCTCGCTCTACAGCAATTTTTTCGGCTTCAATTTTAGACAAATCTAAAATGTTATTTATTAACTCTAGTAAATGCTTAGAGTTGCGTAAAATAGTGCTTAAATGCTGTTTGTTGTTGGTGATTTTATCGTTATGTAAAAGCTGTTCGGTAAAGCCCATTATTGCGGTGAGTGGGGTACGAATTTCGTGGCTCATATTAGCCAAAAAGCGACTTTTAAGTTGATTTGCTTGCTCTGCTTGGCCAATCGCAAGCTCTAACTGGCTGTTCATGGTTTCTAGCGCTTTGGTGCGGCTTTCTACTTTGTCTTCGAGGTGATGTTTATATTCTTCTAACTGCTCTTGATAATGCCTAATTTGATTAACCATGTGATTAAAGTCGTTAAACAATATGCCTACTTCATCATCGGTGTGCGCGGGCAGTGAAACACCTAAATCGCCATCACCTACACGGTGGCTAGCTGCACCTAATAGCTCAATAGGATTAAGTAATAAATTACGCACTACAATAAAAATAAGTATTGGCAGCGTAATAACCGAAATAATAACAATTAAGCCGGTAATTAAGCTAATAGCCTTACCCGACTGATACAAAACGGCTTTAGGAATAGTCGATACATAATAACCACCGCTCATTTGCACCGCAAAAATCATCCGCTCTATTTTATCTATACTCGAAAGCTCTATGGTTGATAAAGAGCCAATGTCGGCTAAGTTATGTACCTGGTTGAGCTCAAATTCACTAATGTATTGGCCACGAATATTATAATCGGAACTAAATAAAATTTTCCCCTCATTACTAACGAGTAAGTTGAGAGTGTTGTTGTAAGGGGCTTCTAAAATACTGGTGTTAAGAATAGAAGGATCAATATGCAGTACTATAAAACCAAGCTGTTGTGGGCGCTTAAGATAGTAGTCAATGCTATAAATACGCTGAATAAAATACAAGCTGGTGGTGCCATCTGCTTTTTGCATCATAAACTGCTGTTGGCTTAAATTACTTTGCTGTACTTTGTCAAAAAAAGGATACGATTTTGGCGCTATGCTTAAATTACTTGAGTAGTAGGCATCGCTTTTGCCATTTACCGACATTAAGTTAATGCTAATAATATCGGGATAGGCCTCGCTATAACTGGCAAATACATCCATTAACGCACCTAGGCGATAGGTGTAGCCACCATCAGCATGTAAATCGTTAGCTAAAAAATCGTTCAATACGGGTGAGGTGGATAATAGCTTGGCAGTGGATTGAAATGAGTCAATATAGTTAAATACTTTTTGTTGTTGTTGTTCAACAAACCGGCTCATAATTAAATCAGCTTGTTTTTGTGTTGAGTTGGTTACATTAGTTAGCGTAAAACCACCTAAAAATAACAGCGGAAGTATAACTAACGGCGTTATATACCATAATAACCTAATGCTTAACTTACTGGTTTTCATTACCAAACAACACATCCTCCATGTAATGTTAGTAATAATATGTTTTACAGCTATATTACTCAAGCTTAGCGTTTGTTTATTGTGCTGGTAATATTTATAACTAAGCACAATTTAGGACAATAATTGAGTAAATACGCGCTCTGGGAGAGTTAATAAAAAAAGAATCAGTTAATAACTAAGCATTGATTGTTTATAGAGTGAAGATCAGCGAAAATAGTCTTCAATTACGATTAACATAACGGATCGCGTGTGAGGAGCCAAATTGGGTTCTTCCTAGGGTGTGTTGAGCTTTCGGGGTTGAGCAATATTAGCTCTGAAACGTCAGCATACATAAATGTCCGTATTCAAACTAAAAGAACTTTTTTAATGGCAGAGCAAAATCTCCTCAGTGAAATTAATAAACGACGTACCTTCGCGATTATTTCGCATCCAGATGCGGGTAAAACCACCATCACCGAAAAAGTACTCTTATTCGGACAAGCTATCCAAAAAGCCGGTACAGTAAAAGGCCGTGGCTCTAACCAGCATGCTAAATCTGACTGGATGGACATGGAAAAAGAGCGTGGTATTTCTGTTACTACCTCAGTAATGCAGTTTCCGTATAAAAACGCCTTGGTTAACCTGCTCGACACACCTGGACACGAAGACTTCTCAGAAGATACTTACCGTACCCTAACAGCAGTCGATTCGTGCTTAATGGTTATTGATGCGGCCAAAGGTGTAGAAGACCGTACGCGTAAATTAATGGAAGTAACACGCCTGCGTACTACGCCAATTGTTACTTTTATGAATAAATGTGATCGTGATATACGCGACCCAATGGAGCTGCTTGACGAAGTTGAAACCGAGCTTAAAATAGCGTGTGCGCCTATTACTTGGCCGATTGGGAGTGGTAAAGGCTTTAAAGGCGTTTATCATATTCATAACGATGAAGCGGTTTTATATAAAACCGGCCAAGGTCATAAAATTCAAGACGTGCGCACCATTAAAGGGATAGATAACCCAGAACTGGTTGATGCTATTGGTGACGATCTTGCCGCGCAATTACGCGATGAGCTAGAGCTGGTTATTGGCGCATCAAATGAATTTGATTTAGAGCTGTTTTTAGCCGGCGAACTATCGCCAGTTTATTTTGGTACAGCACTAGGTAACTTTGGTGTTGACCATGTACTTGACGGCTTAACTAAATGGGCGCCAACGCCATTGCCACGTGAAACAGAAGACCGCCAAGTAGTTGCCACTGAAGAGAACTTTACTGGCTTTGTATTTAAAATTCAGGCCAATATGGACCCGAAACACCGCGACCGAATTGCCTTTATGCGCATAGTGTCGGGTAAATACAGCCAAGGCATGAAAATGAATCATGTGCGAATTGGTAAACAAGTAAGTATTTCTGATGCGGTTACGTTTATGGCTGGCGATCGTGAGCGCGCAGGTGATGCATTCGCTGGCGACATTATTGGTTTACATAACCACGGTACGATTCAAATAGGTGATACTTTTACCCAAGGTGAAAAGCTTAAGTTTAGTGGTATTCCTAACTTTGCACCGGAATTATTCCGCCGTATTCGTTTACGTGATCCGCTTAAGCAAAAGCAGTTATTAAAAGGCTTAGTACAACTTTCAGAAGAGGGTGCTGTACAGGTATTTAGACCGCTAATAAACAACGATTTAATTGTAGGCGCAGTAGGTGTACTTCAGTTTGATGTGGTTGTAGCGCGCTTAAAAGCAGAATATAACGTAGATGCAATTTACGAAGGTGTTAACGTAAATACAGCCCGCTGGGTAAGTAGCGACGATGTTAAAAAGTTTGAAGACTTTAAGCGTAAATGTGAAAGCAACCTAGCCTTAGATGGCGGCGATAATTTAACTTACATAGCGCCAAGTCGTGTAAACCTTAATTTATCAGTAGAGCGCTACCCAGAAGTCACCTTTAGCCATACACGCGAAAACTAAAGCCAGCTTAGTAAAATTTTAAAAGCCTGCTTTGGCGGGCTTATTAAGGTAAAAAATATGAACATTCGTACTATTTTAGTAGAAAAAGCCATTGCCGCTATGACAGCTGTAGGCTTACCAGCAGATACTAACCCAGCAGTTACACAAAGTACTCGTCCACAATTTGGTGACTACCAAATTAATGCTGCCATGGGCGCGGCTAAAAAAATGAAAAGTAACCCACGAGAGCTTGCGCAAAAAATTATTGATAACCTAGATGTAAGCGACATTGCCGAAAAAACTGAAATTGCCGGCCCAGGGTTTATAAATATTCATTTAAAGCCTGAATTTTTAGCGCAAAGCGTTAAAGCGGCGAATAGTGATGCAAAATTAGCGGTTCATGAACACGCTAATCCACAAAAAGTGGTTGTTGATTACTCATCGCCAAACCTTGCTAAAGAAATGCACGTAGGCCATTTACGCTCAACCATTATTGGTGATGCGATTGTGCGTGCGCTTGAATTTAGAGGCGACAGCGTTGTGCGTCAAAATCACATGGGTGATTGGGGCACACAATTTGGTATGTTGATTGCGCATTTAGAAGATCAAATTAGCCAAGGCGTAGATTTAGATACAGTAGCACTTGCCGATTTAGAAACCTTTTACCGCGACGCTAAAAAACGTTTTGACGATGAAGAAGGCTTTGCCGACAAAGCACGTAATTATGTAGTTAAATTACAAGGCGGCGACGCGCATTGTGAAAAACTGTGGAAGCTTTTTATTGCCACTTCAGTTAAGCACTCTGAAGAAGTATATAAGCGCTTAAATGTAACGCTTACACAAGCTGATATTATGGCTGAAAGCGCATACAACGCTGAGCTAAATGACATTATTAGTTTATTAAAAGATAAAAATATTGCCGTGGAGTCGCAAGGCGCACAGGTTGTATTTTTAGATGAACTAGCAAACAAAGATGGCGAACCATCGGCGTTTATTGTACAAAAATCGGGTGGCGGCTTTTTATATGCAACTACAGATTTAGCCGCATGTGATTACCGCTCAAATAAGTTGGGTGCCGATCGTATCTTAATTTTTGTTGATGCGCGCCAAAGCCTGCACTTTAACCAAGTAGAGCTTACAGCACGTAAAGCTGGTTTTTTACGCGATGAAACTAGCTATGAGTTTTGCCCGTTTGGCACCATGATGGGCGCCGACAACAAACCATTTAAAACCCGTACCGGTGGCACAGTTAAACTTGCCGATTTACTCGAAGAGTCGATTAATCGCGCAGCAATAAAATTAGCCGAGCGTGAATCTGATTTATCAGAGCAAGAGCGCAGCGAAATTGCCCGCAAAGTAGGTATTGGCGCAGTTAAATATGCCGACCTTTCTAAGCACCGCACCAGTGATTATATTTTCAACTGGGACAGCATGCTAAGCTTTGAAGGCGCAACAGCACCTTACTTACAATATGCTTATACGCGTATACGCAGTATTTTTCGTAAATCAGGCGTTGATGCAGCTACACTAAATTCAAACGTTACTATCGTAGAGCCGCAAGAAAAAGCGCTAGCGCTTAAGTTACTGCAGCTTGAAGAAGTACTTGATTTAATGATCACTGAAGCCACACCACACGTACTATGTGGTTACTTATATGAACTAGCAAGCTTATACATGACGTTCTACGAAGCCTGCCCAGTACTTAAAGAAGGCGTAGAGCCAAACGTACGTGATAGCCGTTTAGTGCTGTGTAATTTGGTTTCTAAAACGTTAGAGACGGGATTAGACTTACTAGGCATTGAAGTCATGGAGCAAATGTAATCACCTTCTGCTGCGTGTAGTTCGCTTTAGCTGCGTTGATAAAACTATTTAGCCTAAGTCACATACAAACCGTATGCTCCTTGGCATAAATAGTTTTACCGCCTTGCTAGCACTCCTACACTTGCAGATGTAACGCTTTACACCGAGGTTGGGTTGAGTGAAACGAAACCCAACGATACACCTGATACTCTGTATTTATTGTTATCGCATAAACTTGAGACTCTGTGTTTATTGCTATCGAATATACCTAAAGCTCGATGTTTATTGCTATCGCATACACTAAAAATTTTGTGTTTACCGGTATCGAATATACCTAAAGCTTGATGTTTGTTGTTACTAGCATCACTATTTAAGCTCGTTACTCTAAGCTCTTTTCTAACGCTTTATTTAAAGGATTTATTATGAAACTCGAAGATATCCGTCGTGAATACCTGCAAAACGCGTTAAGCGAAGATAACTTGCTTGATGATCCGTTTAAACAGTTTGAAACCTGGCTTGAGCACGCTGTAGCAAGTAATTTACCTGATCCAACCGCTATGGTAGTGGCGACAGTTGATGATACCGGGCAGCCTTCGCAGCGCATTGTATTGCTTAAGCATTTAGATAATGATGGTTTTGTGTTTTTTACTAATACAGGTTCGCGCAAAGCGCAGGAGCTTAAAGGTAATAATAAAATATCGCTGCACTTTCCTTGGCACCCTATGGAACGCCAAGTAATTGTGTATGGCGAGGCTAAACCTTTACCTACTTCTGCGGTGGCTAAGTACTTTTTATCTCGCCCTAAAGAAAGCCAGCTAGCAGCGTGGGCATCAGCACAAAGTCGCCCAGTTTCATCGCGTAAAGTGTTGATGGAAACCTTTGCCAATATGAAAAACAAGTTTGCTAAAGGTGAAATTCCTTTACCTGACTTTTGGGGTGGCTATTGTGTTGTACCGCAAAAAATTGAGTTTTGGCAAGGTGGGGCACACCGCCTGCACGACCGTTTTATGTATCAGCGCCAAGCAGACAACAGCTGGCAAGTTACTCGCTTAAATCCATAAAGCTAATATATAACTAATATAAAAATAGACGGGCAAGTAACAATGCAATTTATTGACTCTCATTGCCACCTCGACTTTAGCGAGTTTGACTCAAACCGCGAGTCACTCATTAACGAGTGTGCAGCAAAGGGAGTTAAGCAGTTTGTGGTGCCCGGTATTAGTTTGGCCCAATCGCGTGCATTACTTGAATTTAAAACTAACTTTGCAGGCGTAAAAATAGCTGCAGGGCTGCATCCTTACTTTTTAAATCAACACCAAGAATCACACATAGAACAGCTATTTACATTTGCTACAGCCAATAAAAACCAGCTGGTGGCAATTGGCGAATGCGGTCTAGATCGAAGTATTGAAAACCTCTCCAAACAAACCTTTTTATTTGAACAACAAATAGCACTGGCTAATCAGCTAGGGTTACCGTTAATTGTGCATCATAGGCAAAGCCATGATTTAATTGCGCAGTCGTTTAAGCGTTGTAAGCCTAAATATGGTGGGGTAATTCATGCGTTTTCGGGGTCACTTCAGCAAGCTCAATATTATATTAAGCAAGGTTTTAAGCTCGGTGTAGGCGGTGTTATTAGCTACCCGCGAGCGGTTAAAACGCGCGATGTAATTGCCAATATAAATACATCGCACCTAGTGCTTGAAACCGACTCACCATCAATGCCGCTATGTGGTTATCAAGGGGAGATCAATACGCCGCTGCAAATAGTGCGGGTATTTGATGTATTGTGTGAGTTAAAGCCTAAACAACACAAAGAGCAACTAGCTACAGAGCTTTACGACTCATGTTGTGATGTTTTTTGTATATAACGATTAACCTGCCATATTTTTAAGCCACGACCAAGTTGCCAAGTAAAAATACATGCAATTACTAACATTAATAACACTTGGCGACCTAAGTCATGAAAATGATTATGACTAGATGTAACTGCTGCACGGGTTAAGTAAGTAACAGATACAAAACCAACGGGTCTGTCGTCGTCACTTACGACGGGTTCTATAAATGGTGTTTTAAGTTTGCTAACACCAGGAGTTGATTCAGATAGCTGGCCGCTAATATGTAACGATTGCCAATTATCGCTACTGGCTATAAGCATGCCTTGCTGGTCGTAAATTGTGGCTGAAAGTACAAACTCATCTTTGCTTATGTTGTTACATAGTGCATTAAGTTGCGGTTTGTTTTTTTCAATTAACGGGGTTTTAGCATTTAATGCCATAAATTTGGTAAGCGATTTTGCAGTACTATCGGCACTGTCATAAAGTAATTGATGGCTTTGAAAACTACTATTAATGCCCACCCAGCTCAGTAATATTAAGCAGGCAGTAGCAAGCAATAAACGCACTAAGCGTTTTTTTTGTGAGGCAGTGATAGGGTTTTTAAGATGGTTATTTTTCATAGTCACCGTATATACTACTGACAGCATTTTGATTTGATGTTACAAATGCTATACCCAAGTTGTTTGGGTATACTATAACCTTAAACCCCACCTGATGGCGAATTTAGCGCAAGTAATATATTTAACATTTTGTAAGTAGCTATCAGGATAACAAAAAAATTCACGGAGAATCCATGTCGCAAACGAACATGGCACAGCCTGGTGCTGAGCAACCATTAACGCAGTTAGTATTAAATAAATGGTTTAGCTATCAGGATGAGGTGTTTTTACCGTTAAAAAACCTACCTAATAAACACCAAGGTTTATTTAGTATTGCCTTTGCTGGCAATTTTAGTATTACCCATATTAAAGCCATAATAGATTTTTTTGCGAAGCATAATCAAACCGTTACAGGGCTTTGCCAGTATCAGCCCGACTTAAGTTTACCAGCGGCACTGTGTTTTTATATTAAGCAAGCAGAGCTGCCGATTAACCCGCTAGTATTACAACAATTTTCCAGCACACTTGATTTTCAGCTAGTGCAAATAGCTTGCCCACCCAACTTGTATGAGCCAGGTTTATTGGTAATGGATATGGATTCAACCGCTATTACTATTGAGTGCATAGATGAAATTGCACGCTTAGCTAACGTATACGATGAGGTTGCTTCGGTAACTGCACTGGCAATGGCTGGTAAGCTTGATTTTAGTGAAAGCCTAAATCAGCGCGTCGCTAAACTTACCGGAATTGAAAAAAGCTTAATAGATGAGTTAAAAAATAATTTACCTTTAATGCCGGGTATTAAAATGCTTTGCCAAATACTTAAACAGCATCAGTGGCACTTAGCCATTGCGTCGGGTGGTTTCGTACCCTTTGCAGAGCAAGTACAAGCGTTAATCAATTTAGATGAAGTACACGCTAATGTGCTTGAATTTAAAGATAATAAGCTCACAGGTAAAGTATTAGGCACAATTGTAGATGCACAGCAAAAAGCCGTTATTTTAGAGTCATTACAGCAACAGCTGGGATTAATAAAGTCGCAAACAGTGGCGATTGGCGATGGGGCTAACGATTTAAAAATGATGGCAACAGCAGGGCTAGGTGTAGCAGTACATGGTAAAGCAAAAGTGGTTGAGCAAGCCCAAGCAGCTATTTGCCAAGGCTCGTTATTACAATTACTGTATATGCTAGCTATACCATTAAATAGTGAGGCTACTGTTTAACGCAGGCGGTTTAGCCAAAGTAGTTTGCGGCGACCCATTTGGTCAACTTGTTGCTGTTCAAGTTTTAAATGGCTTAAGGCTTCTTCGGTGATATCGACAATATCACCGACACCCGCTACAGACCACAATGCCTCTTCTAATTCCCTTGCTTTATGCAGCGCATATTGACTCACATATTTTAGTTCGTTAGATAAATAATCGGTATCTGGGCGTCCAGTACGTGATATATACAAGCGCATAACAAAAATAAGATTCGACTTTAAGCCTTTGCTTATTTGTTCCTGAAAATCATCATAATCCTCACCTGCTATGCAATAACTGGTAATAGACTCTGAAATACTGCCCTTACGGGGATCAAAATTAATCACAAGTGTAAAGGCGCTTGGCGGATCTTGGCGGCTAAGATCTTTTATCTGTGGGGTGATCACATTAACGATTTGCTCATCAGTAATAATGCTCGATAAATCGGTTTTATTACCCAATAAACCAAAGTTTTGTAAAAGCACATGTAGTGGGCTAGGGTATAAGCCAAAGCCAATTGCACCTGCTTTAAAGTGCGCTCCTTCTTTATGTAAATAAAGTGGGAACTGGCAAACGCTTTTAGTTACCATATTTCTAAGTGCTGTAGAGAGCCCTGGCACTTTAGGCGCTTCTTCTGACACTTTTAGTTTATCTTTATTACTGTTAATTAACTGCGTAAAAAACAGCACTCCAGCATGGGGTAAGTCGGCAACTCGGCTGGCTTTTAAATTAATAATAGTGAACGACTTATTTACAGCCATCACTTCGTACTTTAGCTCACTAAGCTGATATGTTTTGGTTATTTTTTGTAAGTCAGGAAACGAGAGTAAAACAATGTCGCCTTTTTTTAAGCTTACTGGTTGTTTGCATTCAAGCTGCAAGCCCATAACCGAAAAGTCGCGAGTAAGGCCATGTACTACCTCATCGTTTACGCTAATCGACACATTCGTTTTATATAAGTAGCGCTTATCAGAGCGAAGATTTACATACTCTAAAGGTACAATATCTAAATAAGGCGCAGACTTACTTTTGCTATGGCCAAAATTCTTCAATTGATTAATCAAAGCTTTATCGTAATTTAATTGCTGATAGTGTTGCTGTTCAGTTTTATTACCAATAGCAGTTAGTACCACCATATATTTTACATTTTTCACTAACCCTTCTACCCGAGGAGAAGGCGGCTTATTGAGCTTTTCAATATTTTTACTTACAGTGTTTGGTAACGATAAAGGAATAAATGAGTCATCTGGATGGCTTGGCATAATTTGTATTTTAAAGCACTGCCAAGTGTCTTTTTGACTGCCAAAACCTAAAAATAAGTTTTTTAGCTGAGGGTTTTGTTCAAGCTCATTACGTGTTGCAGAATAATAATAAATTTTGCCCGCTGAAATATGAGTAAAAGTATATAAATAATCTTCTTTAACTGGAGCCTGTTTTAAAAGTAATGCATTAATGCGTTGCTCATTAAGCACACTGTATAAACAAGGGGTTTGGCGTTCATCGGTAAAGTAACGTTGAATAAAAATGTTGTTTTCGGTGGTTAGACTTAAGCTAGGATAAAGTACATTGTCTTTTTTACTTAAAAACACATATAAAGAGGTGACGCGTGGAATATAGTATTGCTCGTAACCCTTAGAAACCACAGCATCGAGCGTATTATCAAGGTTTACTTTATAGCGACGTTTATTACCGTGGATAAAGCTTTCTAAAAAATTATCAAACGCTTCATTATTTTCAATAAAGGTGCGTTTTAAACGAATATGATTAAACTCTTTAGAAATATTTTCTACGGCGACAACCTCATACTGAATGCCATTTTTTAAACCTAGCTCAAAGTCTTGCTCTAAACCTACCAAACGCAAGGCGATTAAATGTCCTTTTTTTAGCACATAACGAGTGGCTAGCTTTATTTTACAACCACTGAGGGATATATCGGAAGTGCTAGCAGCAATACTTTTTTTGTCGTTGTATTCAACCGTTACTTTAATTGAATAGTTCATTCGCTCTTCAGAGCGGCTTTCATAAGAGGCAAACTTTATAACATTTGTATTAAGGGAGTCATCAATGGCTTGCTCTGCAATTTTTTCTGTGGTTTTGCGTTGTAACACCCGATGATTATTTTCGGTGTTCATCACTGCCTCATAAACGGCAAGGGTATAACCACCGTGTTGTTTTAGCGCAGCTTCAAATACTTCAATCGCTGTTTCATCCATGAAATGTTGTTTGCCATTGTGATCATAAGGCTTTACCTGCCCAGTCACCAAACCACGTAAGTCAATAAAGCGCGCTATCGGCTGAGATAAGCGTGTCATTTCCATTTTCATTAAAAACTGTTCAGGCTTTGTAAGCCCAGCTATTTTAGACTTAAAAATTAAATCAAATTTAGGGTTGCCTAAATAATGTTTTAATTCAGATATAAGATCTTCGTGCTTGAGCAGTATGTCTTCAGCCATTTATAAAACCATCACCGTCTAATTAAAAAAGTAGGTATACTATTAAATCCATTTATTAGAAAACTCAATAAATGTCGTATCGTGTTATTGTTGTTAATATAGGTACGATTATTCGAGTAACTACAGTTTAGCGCTTGTTATTATGTGTTAAATACCAATTTATTGGCAAGTTACTTTAAACTATTATTCAAGCAATAAGTATGCCCTAAAGTATAGTAAAAAAGAAAACAGCATTTATAGATAATAATAGTAGTGCTAAATTATCTTGTTGGCATGACTCATTGTTAGGCGAAAGTTTAAAATGATAAAATAAGCACTTAACATTAAGTATTTTTAAAATTAAAGAATAGTAGGTAAAGTTATAAATGGCTAAAGCGGCAAAAGTAGAGTTTGTTTGTACCGAATGTGGCATGAACTACCAACGTTGGCAAGGTCAATGCCGCTGTGGTGCATGGAACACATTAGCAGAATTTAAACCGTCAGCAGGGCAAAGTAAAAAAGCATCGGCACGCGTAAGTGTAGGTGGTTATGCTGGGGGGATTGGTGGCGGTTCTAAAAAAATTAATGATATTGCTACCGCAGAAACTGAAAAACAGTTAACTGAAATTGGCGAGCTCGATCGTGTTTTAAGTGGCGGTGTAACAACGGGGTCAGTTAATATAATCTCTGGCGATCCAGGGGCTGGTAAAACAACCTTGTTATCTGATTTAGTGGCACGAATGTCACAACGCATGCCCTCACTTTACTGTACCGCAGAAGAATCTTTATCGCAGTTTAAAAACAGAGTGAATCGTTTAAAGTTAAATTATAACCCTGATGCGCTTTATTTACTTTCCGAAACCAGTGTTGAAACCATCATTGAAGAACTCGATAAAAATAAAATTAAGTTTGCAGTAATAGACTCCATTCAAGCAGTGGTCACCGACACAGCTAACGGTAGCCCAGGTTCGCCTTCGCAAGTAAAAAGTGCCGCGCAAGCACTTACGCAATACTGTAAGCAAAATGATGTCACTATGTTCATTATTGCCCATGTAAATAAAAACAACGAAATAGCTGGTCCGCAAACGCTGGTGCATATAGTTGACGCACTATTGCATATAGATACTAACGATGGGCAAATTCGTACCTTACGAGCAAATAAAAACCGCTTTGGTGATATAGATACTGTCGGTATTTTTAGAATGTGCGAACGCGGTATGCTCAGCGTTGATAACCCCAGCGAAATATTTTTATCAGGCTCAACTACAGATTCACCTGGCTCTGCAATTACGTGTATTCGGAAAGGTAATCGTAATTTATTACTCGAAATTCAATGTTTAACCACTGAGATTGAGGCGGAATTTCCGCAGCGTGTTTGCGTTGGTTTAAACATGAACCGAATAAAAATGCTCACCGGCATACTGCGTAAGCACACAAAAACTAAAATATTTCACGATACGTTTTTTAATATAGTGGGTGGCTTAAAAATTGATGAATCAGAAACCTGTATAGATTTAGCGTTGGTTGCTGCGCTACTTAGCAGCTTAAATGATTTTGTGGTGCCACGTACTACTTGTATTATGGGAGAGCTGAGCTTAAATGGCGACGTACGCCCAATAGACAGTGGTGTACCGCGCGTTAAAGAAGCTGCGCAGCATGGCTTTACGGAAATATTTATTCCATTTCGTAATTACCATAAATCAATGGAAGGGCTGGGCGCTAAGATCACCCCGATAAAAACAGTACATGAGTTACTTAGTTTAATTAATTAGCAAAAACGCTTATCGGTGATGTTCTGTAATGTTACTCTTGAGCTGAAACAATTTATATAAAGACTTAAATAAGGAAATAACATGAAAAAGTTAGTTATAGCTGCAGCAATTGTAGCTGCCGGTGTTGGTGGCGTAAGTTATGCAAATCACGTAGCCACAAAAGAAGTACGTGCAGAAATAGATAAGCAACTAGCACTAGTGAGCGAGCAAACCGGCGCTACATTTAAGTATGCAGACTTATCGGCTAGTGTTATTTCCAATAGTGTAGAAATTAGCAATATGGAAGTCATTAGTTCTGAAGGCGATAATGTTGCCAGTATTCAAAGCATTGAAGTGACAGGTTACGAAACCGATAAAATTTCACCACACACTACATTTGATGTAAAAAGCTTTCAATTTAATAAAGACTTTGTGGCTCAATTACCAGCCGATACAAATACTATGTTAGCGTCGGCCAGTTACGATTTACATTCATCACTTGATTACGATGAAAAATCGGGCGACAGCGATGTTGTAGTTAAGTTAGATGCAAAAGACATTGTTAGCTTTAATATGAATATGGGTCTGGCAAACACACAAGCACTTATGGATGCATCGCTTGCGATCAGTAAAGCGCAGCAAGCAGCGGGCAGCGAACCTTTAACTTATGAGCAAGAATTACAGCAGCAAACGCTAATAATGCAAGCTATGAGTAAGTTAGAGCCGCGCAGTGTTAACTTTGAACTTAATAACCAAGGCGAGCTTAAAGCGTTGCTAGAAAGTGAGCTTGTTAAGCAAAGTATGAATGTTGAGCAAATGCAAATGATGGTTGAGCAGCAACTACAGCAAGCGCCAGTAACCGACGAAATTGCAGAGGCGATTAGCGGCTTTGTTAAAGGTTTAAATTCATTTAGCGTGTCGGCAAAACTACCTGAAGGCAAAACTATGATGGAAGTTAACCAACAAATAATGATGCTAATAGGCCAGCCTGAACAACTGGTAGAGTATATTAATCTAGAAGTTAAAGGCGACTAAAAGTAGCTCTAGCAATCGTGCTATCAGTTAAAAATGATAGTACGACGCACATAATTAAAGCGCGAGTTTAACTCGCGCTTTTTTATGCCTAATTATAATTACTGTATTTATTTAAAGCACTCTAGTAGGTCGGTTAAGCGAAAGCGCCACCCGACAAACAAGTGGTAGCTTAGTGCAGAATACGTGCTCTTATCGTGCCTTCAACAGCGCTTAGCTCTTTAAGGGCAACTTCTGAGTGGTCGGTATCTACATCAATAACTACATAACCAATTGATTCATCAGTTTGTAGGTACTGCGCGGCAATGTTAATACCGTGCTGTGCAAACGCTTGGTTTATTTGTGTTAATACGCCAGGACGGTTGTGATGTACATGCAGTAAGCGACTACGATTAGCAAGCTCTGGTAGTGAAACCTCAGGGAAGTTAACAGCAGTAATAGTTGAGCCGTTATCTGAGTATTTAGCTAGTTTTCCAGCTACTTCAATACCAATGTTTTCTTGTGCTTCTTGAGTTGAACCACCAATGTGCGGCGTTAAAATAACATTGTCAAAATTACGCAGTGGCGATACAAACTCTTCATCGTTAGATTTAGGCTCAACCGGGAATACATCGATTGCTGCGCCGCTGAGTTTTTTGTCGGTAAGCGCTTCTGCCAATGCATCAATATCAACTACAGTACCGCGAGACGCATTAATTAAAATAGCGCCTTGTTTCATAACCGCAAGTTCGGCAGTGCCAATAAGGTTCTTAGTTTGTGGGGTTTCAGGTACATGTAAAGTAATAATATCAGAGCGTTGTAATAGCTGAGTTAAATTATGTACTTGCTTAGCGTTGCCAAGTGATAACTTATCTTCAATATCGTAAAACTCAACATGCATACCAATATTTTCGGCCATAATACCTAACTGGGTACCAATGTGGCCATAGCCAATAATACCCAATGTTTTACCACGAGCTTCAAACGAGCCGTTTGCGGTTTTTAACCAGCCGCCACGATGTGCAGCAGCATTACGCTGTGGAATACCGCGTAATAGCAACAGTATTTCACCAAGTACAAGCTCTGCAACCGAGCGGGTGTTAGAAAATGGTGCGTTAAATACAGCAATACCACGTTCGCGCGCCGCATTTAAGTCAACCTGGTTGGTGCCAATACAAAAACAGCCAACCGCAACGAGCTTTTCAGCTGCTTCTAACACAGCTTGGTTAATATGAGTACGAGAACGAAGCCCCACAAAGTGTACGTCTTTAATACGTTCTTTTAGCTCGTCCTCAGGTAAGGATGTTTTAACATAGTCGATGTTGCTATAACCGTTACGTTTTAGCGTTTCAACAGCGCTTTGGTGAACACCTTCAAGCAAAAGAATTTTAATTTTGTCTTTTGCCAACGATACCTTACTCATAACCTCATCCTATTTAATTTGTGGCCCATTTTTAGTGCCGATAATCACTTTATCAGCGCCACGCTCTGCGAATAGGCCGTTGGTAACTACGCCAACAATTTGATTAATTTGTGTTTCAAGTTGTTTAGCTTGGGTAATTTTTAAATTATGTACATCTAAAATAACGTTACCGTTATCGGTAACTACACCTTGGCGATACACAGGATCACCACCAAGTTTTAATAATTCGCGTGCTACGTAACTGCGTGCCATGGGTATAACTTCAACCGGCAGTGGAAAACCACCCAAGGTTGCTACTAATTTGGTGTCATCTACAATGCACACAAATTGTTTAGCTACCGCTGCTACTATTTTTTCACGAGTAAGGGCTGCACCGCCGCCTTTAATCATTTCGTTATGGGCGTTAATTTCATCAGCGCCGTCAACGTATACATCTAAAACATCAACGTCATTAAGTTCAAATACTTCAATGCCTAGCGCTTTTAAACGAGCAGTTGAGGTTTCTGAACTAGAAACCGCACCTTTAATGGTGTCTTTTATTGAGCCTAGTGCATCAATAAAGTGATTAACCGTTGAGCCTGTACCTACGCCTACAATAGTGTTCTCTTTTACAAACTCTAACGCTGCCCAAGCAGCTGCTTTTTTTAATTCGTCTTGTGTCATTGTTTTATGCTCATTTATGTCAAAAATTTCTGCTGGTATACAAAGTAACGCTTTACCAACAGTAGGTTTTATTTGGGGTGATAATTGTTTTAAGTGGCACATCCCATGATTCTATGGGTAAAGCTGTTACTTTTTGGCATTCATGTGCTAAACCAATAAGTTGCGGCTTTTGCCAGTGTTGCTGGTGTAGCCGCGCCAATGTCCGATCGTAAAACCCACCCCCCATTCCTAAGCGATTACCTTGGTTATCAAATGCCACTAATGGCATAAGTAGGTAATCAAGCTCTGGTAACGGGCATATTTGAGTACAATTGAGCTTAGGTTCCAAGATACCATAGCGGTTTGCCTTCATGGGTGAGTTTTTTTCATAACGCTGAAATAGTAAATTAGCCCCGTTAAAGGGGTGGATTACAGGTAGGTAAAGGGTGTGCCCTTTATCCCATAATTCATTAATTAACAATGAGGTATCTAACTCGCCGTCGTTACTAAAATAAATGGCAATATACTCTTTTTTAGTGTTTTTTTTGCCATTTAAGTATTGAATAAAATTCACTTTTAGCGATTGGGCGGCAATTAATTGTTGGTTACTTGATAAATTATTACGCAGTTCGCGGACAGATGCTCTTATTGTTGCACGTTTATTGCTCACTTTAGGATTTCACCCCGTAATTAAAAAGAGAATAAGTTAGGGACGGTTAAATATATTGCTAATAAAATAAGCAAAGTAACCACAGTTGCTATGAGTGAATATAACAACACATTACTGCGTTTTTGCAGTGGTGTGAGCAACTCATCATCAAGCATAAGATCATCGTCTTGCCACTCTATGTGTTCATCGGTAATTGCTGTGGCTTCAACCTCGGGTAGGCGCTGTTCAAGCTCGTCTAGTTTTTCTTCAAGGCGAATTAAGCTACTGGTAATGTAATCAAGCGCATCAAAAATTCTGTCATCGCGCTGGCTACTCGTTGCACTTGCCAGTTGAGTATTTTGATTAGGGTTGGTAACAGCCTGCAGCTTACTTTTAATACCTAAGCTGGCAAGTAGTTTGGCTTGCTTTAGGGCTTTGTCTTTATTGCTTGGCACAAATAGCGGTTTACCATTAAAAAAAAGCGACACTTTTTCATTTGATGTTTTTAATTTAGTAGCAAGCATGGCAGTAACAGCTTTGCTGTCAACGCCCTCAGCGAGTCCTACAAAGGTAACACGAAAGTTGTCGGCCATTTTTAATTCCCTAAGCTTTTATAGTAAAACGAGTATATACCGAAAGTGCAAAACAATTCGAGAGTGATTTATGTTTCACGGCTTGAATAATAAGCTTTAGATATAAAAACGACCCTTAAAAGGGCCGTTTATATTTTTAATAGTATGTTGGCTTAAAGACCAGCAGCAGCGCGAAGTGCTTCTGCTTTATCAGTACGCTCCCAAGGGAACTCTTCACGACCAAAGTGGCCGTAAGCCGCCGTTGGAAGGTAGATAGGGCGCTCTAAATCAAGCATTTTAATTAAACCGTAAGGGCGCAAGTCAAAGTGCTCACGAATAAGCTCAATTAAACGGCTTTCTTCTAGCTTGCTGGTACCAAAGGTTTCTACGCTTATAGACGTAGGCTCTGCAATACCAATAGCGTACGATACTTGTAGCTCACACTTATCAGCAAGGCCAGCAGCAACAATGTTTTTAGCAACATAACGTGCAGCATAGGCAGCACTACGGTCAACTTTTGATGGATCTTTACCAGAGAAAGCACCGCCACCGTGACGAGCCATGCCGCCGTAGGTATCTACAATGATTTTACGACCGGTTAAGCCACAATCGCCCATTGGTCCGCCAATTACAAAGCGACCTGTTGGGTTAATAAAAAACTTAGTTGCGCTAGTAATTAGCTCAGCAGGAAGTACCGGCTTGATGATAGTTTCCATCACCGCTTCGATTAAATCTTTTTGTGAAATATCTTCGCTGTGCTGCGTAGAAAGTACAACAGCATCAATACCTACTGGCTTGCCGTTTTCGTATGCAAACGTAACTTGTGATTTTGCATCTGGGCGTAACCAGTTAAGCTCGCCGCTTTTACGAACCTGTGCTTGGCGCTGCACTAAACGGTGTGAGTAGGTAATAGGAGCAGGCATTAGTACTTCAGTTTCGTTACATGCGTAACCAAACATTAAGCCTTGATCGCCAGCGCCTTGCTCTTCTGGGCTAGTACGGTCAACACCTTGGTTAATGTCAGGAGACTGTTTACCAATAGTGTTTAAAATTGCACATGAATCTGCATCAAAACCCATATCTGAATTAGTGTAGCCAATGTCGCGAATTGTTTTACGTGTAATTTCTTCGATATCAACCCATGCGCTAGTAGTGATTTCACCACCAACCATAACCATACCGGTTTTTACATAAGTTTCACACGCAACTCGGGCATGAGAATCTTGCTCAAGGATAGCATCAAGTACCGCATCAGAGATTTGATCGGCGATTTTATCCGGATGACCTTCAGAAACAGATTCAGAAGTAAATAAATGTTTTGCCATTGTATTTCTGCTCACAAATATTGCGCTTCACAAACGTCGGTATTAGCGCTTAAAAATTAAGGGGCGTATTTTATCGAAAACAAAACACCTTGCATAGTGTTTTTACGCCTAGACGTCTAAATAAAATATTTAATAACTTTTCGGTCTCAAAAAATATTCATAATGACCTATTATTATGGGTTTTTAATTGCACACCGCCCCTACAATAAGTAAGAATGGACTATACACTAGTCGCCAAGTTATACGGCGGCATAATCGAATACATAAATACCCGCGCAAAAATATATTAAGGTAGGAGAATTCATGCCATCTCGCAAAGAACTTGCAAATGCTATTCGTGTCTTGTCAATGGACGCAGTACAAAAGGCCAAATCTGGTCATCCTGGAGCCCCTATGGGCATGGCAGATATCGCAGAAGTATTATGGCGCGATTATCTAAAACATAACCCAACAAACCCAGAGTGGGCTGACCGAGATCGCTTTATATTATCGAACGGCCACGGTTCAATGCTTATTTATTCTTTATTACATTTAACGGGTTATGATTTACCGTTAGACGAAATTAAAAACTTCCGTCAAATGCATTCAAAAACACCTGGTCACCCAGAGTACGGTTATGCACCAGGAATCGAAACTACTACGGGCCCGTTAGGTCAAGGGATCACTAACGCAGTAGGTATGGCAATTGCCGAAAAAGCGCTAGCTGCACAGTTTAACCGTGAAGGTCACGATATTGTTGATCACTTTACCTATGCATTTATGGGCGACGGCTGCTTAATGGAAGGTATTTCTCATGAAGCAGGTTCACTTGCAGGCACATTAGGCCTAGGTAAACTTGTTGCATTTTGGGATGACAACGGCATTTCAATCGATGGCGAAGTAGAAGGTTGGTTTACCGATGATACGCCAGCTCGCTTTAAAGCATACGGTTGGCATGTAATTAGCGGTGTTGATGGCCACGACAGCGATGCTATAAGTGCTGCAATCGCAGAAGCTAAAAGTGTTACTGATAAGCCATCACTAATTTGTTGTAAAACAATTATTGGTTACGGCTCACCTAATAAGTCGGGTAGCCACGATTGTCACGGTGCACCACTAGGTGATGACGAAATTAAAGCGTCTCGTGAATTTTTAGGTTGGACTGGCGATGCTTTCGAGATTCCTGATGATATTTACGCACAGTGGGATGGCAAAGAAAAAGGCCAACAGCTTGAATCAAGCTGGGACGAAAAATTTGCAGCATACGCAAAAGCATACCCAGAGCTAGCGTCAGAATACAAGCGTCGTATTAACAACGAACTGCCAGGCGATTGGGCTGAAAAATCTCAAGCATACATTGAAGAGCTGCAAGCAAACCCTGCAAACCCAGCGTCTCGTAAAGCGTCACAAAATGCATTAAACGCATTTGGCCCGTTATTACCAGAGTTTATGGGTGGCTCTGCCGATTTAGCTGGCTCAAACCTAACAATTTGGGATGGCTCTAAAGGCTTAACACGCGACGATGCAAGCGGTAACTACATTTACTACGGTGTACGTGAGTTTGGTATGTCGGCAATTATGAATGGTATTGCCCTGCATAAAGGCTTTATTCCTTACGGTGCTACGTTCTTAATGTTTGTTGAATATGCAAAAAATGCTGTGCGTATGGCTGCATTAATGAAGCAACCAAGCATTTTTGTATACACGCACGATTCAATTGGTTTAGGTGAAGATGGTCCAACTCACCAACCAGTAGAGCAAATTGCAAGCATGCGTTTAACGCCTAACTTATACAACTGGCGCCCATGTGACCAAGTGGAGTCGGCAATTGCATGGCAACAAGCTATTGAGCGTAAAGACGGTCCTACATCACTAATCTTTACTCGCCAAGGTTTAGAGCAACAAGCACGTAACGCACAGCAACTGAGCGACGTTAAAAAGGGTGGTTACATCCTTAGCTGCGACGGCAATCCAGAGCTTATTTTCATTGCAACGGGTTCTGAAGTGCAACTAGCACAAGATTCTGCAAGCGAACTACGCAAGCAAGGTAAAAAGGTACGTGTTGTATCTATGCCGTGTACTGATGCTTTTGAAACGCAAAGCGCAGCATACAAAGAAAGTGTATTGCCAGCATCTGTTTCACGCCGCGTAGCAGTAGAAGCAGGTATTGCTGATTACTGGTACAAGTACGTTGGCCTAAATGGCGCAGTAGTAGGTATGACTACCTTTGGTGAGTCAGCACCTGCTGGTGAGCTGTTTGAGCACTTTGGCTTTACTGTTGAGAACATAGTAAATAAAGCAAACGAACTTTTTTAATCGCCTTTGATTAAATAAAGTAAGCAATTGAAAAACCCGCATATGTTGCGGGTTTTTTTATGCCCGAATATGAAACAACTTCACTCAAAGCAATGCTGCTTTCCTTGCAAGAAAGTAAGCTATCAGGCAAGGTAGTGCGATAAAATTTATAAATAAAAATCTTAAATTATTAGCAGGAGCTAAATATGTCAAAGTTCGAAAATGTTAGTGTAATTAAAAAAGCCAATGTGTATTTTGATGGCAAAGTGTCAAGCCGAACCGTTTTATTAGGCAGTGGTGAAGCAAAAACATTAGGCTTTATGCAACCAGGTGAGTTTGTGTTCGACACTAACCAAAAAGAATGCATGGAATTATTAGCAGGGCAGTGGGATATTTTATTGCCGGGTGAAAGCGAGTGGAAAACATTTAATGCGGGCGAATCATTTAATGTTGATGCAAACGTAAGCTTTAAGGTAAAAGTAAGTGATTTTGCTGATTATTGCTGTTCATACACAGATTAATAGCACAAATATAACGCGGTTAGTGTGTTATTTGACCGCTTAAAGAGCCCGTATAATGCGGGCTTTTGCATGTTTAATGCTCAGTGAGTGATCTAAATCAGCTTTACTAACAAATATTTGCTTAAATAGTTACATTTATCCTTGTGTTAATTCATATTGCCCCCAATACTAACTATGAAGTAACACATAAAAGGATATAAAATGAAAATTAATCTTACAGGTCACCATGTTGACGTTACTGATTCAATTAGAGAACACGTAAACGAAAAGTTTTCAAAAATAGCGAATCACTTTCCATCTTTGATCGCGCTCGACATTATTCTTTCTAAAGTTCACAACAAGCTTCAAGCGGAAATTAGCACTATTTACGAAGGTGCACGTATATCGGTTAAGGGCGAAAACGAAGTGCTGTATCCAGCAATTAGTAGTGCCGCAAAAAAACTAGATACGTCACTAAAACATCGCAAAGGGCAAATTAAAGCTAATTTGCATGAAAAACCAGAAATAACAACCCCAGAAATTGCACACGAAATCATCCAAGAGATGGATCTTCGTTAACGTTTTTAGAGTTTAGGCCCTAACTTTTAGGGCCTAAAACCATTATTTATTAGCTTCGTTTTACCCCCTCATTTATTAATACTTTTCAGCTTTCATTTTGCGTTAAAACTCTGTAATTTATTCATTATTATAAATAAACAGTAAGTACACACATGCGCTCTGTAGTATCAAATTGGCAAACTCGCTTAAATGCATTGGGGCCGGGAATTCTAATGGCAACCGCTGCAATTGGTGGTTCACATTTAGTGGCATCAACCCAAGCGGGAGCCATATTTGGCTGGCAATTATTTTGGCTTATTTTAGTAGTAAACGTTTTAAAGTACCCATTTTTTCGCTTTGGCATGGAGTACACACTCGCTACCAAAAATAGCCTAGTAGAGGGTTATAAAAGCAAAGGGCCATTTTATTTTTACAGCTTCATTGTCCTAAATGTTGTTGCCGCTATCGTTAATACCGCAGGCGTATTATTACTCACCGCAAGCTTGTTGCATTACGCACTACCTATCACAATAGAAATAACACTGCTGTGTTGGATTTTACTTGGCGTGTGCTTAACCATACTTTTGCTAGGGCACTTTAAAGCGCTAGATAACGTGGCAAAAGGCATTATGGGGCTACTTACATTAGCAACATTAATAGCACTTGCTATTGCCTTTAGTAATGGCCCAATGGCACCTGCTGACTATGTAGGCCCTTCACCGTATGAGTTAGCCATGCTTAGCTTTATGGTGGCACTAATGGGTTGGATGCCCGCCCCCATTGAAATATCCGCACTTAGCTCACTGTGGTTAAAAGAAAAACAAACACAACAAACAATATCTAAACGCGAAGGCTTATTCGACTTTAACGTGGGTTACTGGTTAACCGCAGGCTTAGCGCTGGTATTTTTTAGCTTAGGTGTATTAGTGCAATACGGGCAAAGCAGTAATATAGAACTCGGTGGGGTCGCTTTTGCCAAACAGCTTATTGATATGTACGCACTTACCATTGGCGAGTGGGCAAGGCCGCTAGTATCAGCCATTGCTTTTTTATGTATGTTTGGCACCACATTAACGGTACTAGATGGTTACGCGCGTACTTTAAACGAATCGCATAAATTACTTGGTTTTAAGCAATCAAAACACAGCTTAAATACATGGCTAATACTGCAAGCACTTACTGGTATGGCGGTTATTTTGTTTTTTGAATCAGCCTTAGGCCCTATGCTTACCTTTGCCATGACACTGTCATTTGTAACCACCCCTATTTTTGCATGGCTTAACTTTAGCCTTGTGCGCTCCGAGCCCAGCATTAAACACGGCGTACTACTTAAAAGTTTAAGCTGGGTAGGGCTACTGTACTTAGTCGGTTTTTCTGTGGCATTTATAGTGTGGATGATGATGTGATTTTAGGTGCGAGGCGAAGGACCCATAGTAAAACGAGCAATCACTGAATACTTGATTTGGTGGGGGTTGCAAAGTTGGCAGGCCACTTGCTGTTGCTAAGCACGTAATTAATAAGTTGTAGGCTAAATTTAGCCTGCAATCTTGAAGTCTCTGATTAGAAGCTAAATACCCATAATTAGCAGCGTTGATAGTCAGCTTAGAGCGAAAACCAGTCATTGTAGTTCGAGCAATTTTACTTCGTATTGATATACTAATGTCATGATTAAAGTTGATTTTATGG
>NZ_JAATTW010000045.1:0-26942 GCF_013414205.1 Pseudoalteromonas sp. MIP2626 | reverse complement strand
AATAGGCCACAACTTCTGTTGTAGCCTATTATGAAGCCTCTGAAAGATCGTTCAATTAGCTTAAACGATCTGCATTAACCAATTAGGTGCGTTTTTTTATATATAATACTTGATTGGTGCGTGTGTATTTAACTCAACGTATAGCTGTAACCTCTGCTAGCTGCAAAGTACTATTTAAAACCACACAATTGCGCCCTTGCTCCTTAGCTTGATACAAAGCTCTATCGGCAACACGCATAGCAGCGGTTAAACTGGTATTTTGAAATTCGGCTAGGCCTATACTTGCTGTTATTGATAAGGTTTTATCACTGATAGTAAAGTCGTAACTTGCGAACTTTTGTATAAATAAATTTAAACACTTCTCGGCTTGTTCAACTTCTACTTGCGTTAATATAATTGCAAACTCTTCACCGCCAATACGTGCCACTGTACTGTTAGAAAATGAAGTACGGATTAAATTACTCACTTGTTTAAGTGCCTGATCGCCGCCGTCATGCCCAAATTCATCGTTTATTGCTTTAAAAAAATCTATATCGAGTAACACTAAGCTATTTTTCTGATTTTTATTTTTGAGTAGTTTTTCAGCATACTGATAAAAGTAACGACGATTATAAAGCCCGGTAAGATGATCTCGAAAAGCACTTTCTTTAATGTCTGCAATTAACGATAACTGCTCCATGGTTTGCAATACACGACAATGAAACTCTTCATTCATAAAAGGTTTAGTTAAAAAATCATTAGCACCATATTTAATAAATCGCGCCGATAAACCATGCTTACTCGCGCCTGATAACCCAATAATTGCTAAGTCATCACGGCCTCTAAAGTTTCTCACCGCTTTAACTAATTCAAAACCATCCATTGTTGGCATTGCATAGTCTGTCATGAGTAATTTAATTTCAGCATCGTTTTTGAGCATATCTAATGCTTGGCGTCCATCGTGCGCCTCACTGACTGCAAATAATTGTTTTTCTAGCATTTGCTTCATTAAAGTACGACTTAAAACCGAGTCGTCGGCTATTAATGCTTTACAGCCTTGGTTACGCAACAGCTGTGCAACTAATTTTATAGCGTAATTATATGAGTCACGGTTATCTTTTATCACATAATCAATTACGCCTAATTCTAACATTTGCAGGCGCTTGTACTCATCCATCTTAGAAGTAAGCACCACAGTAGGAATACCTTTTAATAAGGTATATTTGGCCACCTCACCATTTGGTGCGTCGGGGAGCGTTAAATCAACTAAGGCTAATGTATAGCTGTGCTTACTTACAAACTCCTTACACTCAGATAAAGACCAAGCAAAATCAATGGCAACATCAAGATACTGTGCAGATATATGGCGAAGGACTTGTTGTACTACTTTACTATCTTCAACTATCAACAGTCTTTGCATAGGGCTTCTCTTTACTTCTAATTTGATTACTTGTTTTATAACCATATGTTCATCATAAATTTAAAGCCTTTAATGAGATTTTAAATTTATTAAAAAGCAAATTACACACCCTGTCGGTTTGCCACTATTTTTTTAAAGTAAATCTCACTTATTTAAGCTGCTATTTATAAATAGATGCGAATATACATTACTTTCATTACGATCGAAATAAAGAGCGATACAAAGCGTTAAAAGCTAAGTTTTTACACATTCTATTTACTCAACCACTATTATCGGCAACTAGTCTCAATACTTTTGTTTTTTTACTGAATATTTCTTTTAATAGAACATTAACAATAAAAAAGGGTCATTCATGAAGTTTAGCCAAAGTATTTTTTTACCTATTGCCGCCATTGCCTTAACACTTAGTAGTGCCTCCTTTGCCGATAATAACCAGCGTCGTATTGATATCGACAGCAAAGTGGTTACTGAGCACAAAGCAAAAATTAATAATCAGCGCTTTTCATATACGGTTGCAACCGGTACGCAACCTGTTTGGGATGACAAAGGCGATGCTATAGCAACCTTGCAATATACTTACTACACCCGCGATAAGGTAGATGACAGAGCAAAGCGCCCTTTGCTTATTTCGTTTAATGGCGGCCCTGGCTCGGCATCGGTTTGGATGCACCTTGCTTATACTGGCCCTCGTGTATTAAAAATTGATGATGAAGGCTACCCTATTCAACCATATGGGGTTAAAGACAACCCTTACTCAGTGCTCGACATTGCCGATATTGTATATGTAAATCCGGTAAACACCGGCTACTCTCGGGTAGTTGAAGATAAAGACGGTAAATTACTCTCTAAAGCTGAACAAAAAGAGCAGTTTTTTGGCGTAAAAGCCGATATTAAGTACCTCGCTGAGTGGCTTAATACCTTTGTAAACAGAAACGAGCGCTGGCGCTCTCCTAAGTTTTTAATTGGCGAAAGCTACGGTACAACACGTGTATCGGGCCTTGCTCATGAACTGCAAAATAGCCAATGGATGTACATTAACGGCGTAGTATTGGTTTCACCAACCGATATTGGCATTAAGCGCGACGGCCCAATTAAAGCAGCTAACCGCCTGCCTTACTTTGCCGCTACAGCTTGGTATCACAAAGCATTAAATGCCAACTTACAAGCTAAAGACCTAGACGAGTTACTGCCTGAAGTTGAGCAGTTTACAATTAACGAACTGATCCCCGCACTGGCTAAAGGCGGCTTTATTGCAGATGATGAAAAGCGCCGCATAATTAAAAAAATGGCGCAATATGCTGGGCTTTCTGAAACCTTTGTAGAGCAAAATAACTTAGATATTCCAACGCAGTTTTTTTGGAAAGAGCTATTACGTGACCGCGGCCAAATGGTAGGACGCTTAGACTCGCGTTATTTAGGTATTGATAAACGCGATGCGGGCGAGTCGCCTGATTACTGGGCAGAACTCACGTCGTGGTTACACTCTTTCACACCCGCTATTAATCATTACTTACGTGAAGAGCTAAATTATAAAACAGATATTAAATATAACCTGTTTGGTAATGTGCACCCATGGGATAGAAGTGGTAATAACACCGGCGAAAACTTGCGTTTAGCTATGGCGCAAAACCCGTATTTAAAGGTAATGATTCAATCGGGTTATTATGACGGTGCAACTAACTACTTTGATGCTAAATATACGTTATGGCAGTTAGACCCAAGTGGCAAAATGCAAGACCGCTTAAGCTTTAAAGGCTACAGAAGCGGACATATGATGTACTTACGCCATGCGGATTTAGAGAGCTCTAATACCGACTTACGTGAGTTTATAAAGGCGGCATTACCTAAAGAAGGCCAAGCTGCTAAATACTAATCAGCAAATATAAAAAAAGGCTCATAATGAGCCTTTTTTATTTAATCATATTCTGTAAATCTAAAGCCAATAAGGCTTTATATCGAACGAAGCCAATCTACTTTGCTCCATTGCACTTACCAAATATTCTGTCTTTTGTGCTAGCCATGTTTGAATTTTAGCTAGCTTTTCATCTTCTTGACCACCGCAAAGCTGCTTTAAATAGTCAAGGGTACTAAGCTCGTACATACCATGAGAAATATCAAGCCAAGGGAGTCTAAACTCTAAGCGCTCTTCTTTATCAAATAACGCACCTAAACAATTACCACTTAGTAAACTGTTCTCTAATTGTGTGCGTATATTAAGGTAATCATTCGCGGTTAAAGTTTGTTCTTTAGGTAACAGCTTATGCAAATTTCGCCAATCTTTATCAAACAAACGGTTAGCAATGCTGGCTACCGATTGGTCAGCGTTTTGTAATTGCTTTTGATCCCAAAACTTGCGCCATTGTTTGTCTATTAACCAGGTTGTTAACGACAGTATTAAACGATTATAGCGTGCACTATGAAACAGCGCATAAATGTCGTCAATGCTAGGCTGTAGCTCTTTTAGGTCATTAATAACTTGTGTTAATGCCGGTGCGTTGTTTATTTTTTTATAAAAAGCGTGGCGTTTAGAAGTATAGGTTTTTAATTGAATTGCATTTTCAACCCACGCTAATTCGCTAAGTAACCACTTTAGTTCGTTGCGTAAATGCTCAGTACTTTCTTTGCTAACAATGTCGTCAAACAACCAAAAGTTATGACGAATTAAGCTTATACCGTCGGTTACTCGCTTTAATGTTTTTAAACTTGGCTTATTGAAATAACATTGTTCGTGCTTTTGCACAAAACGAATACCAAAACCCATAGCCTCTATTAATGCTTGCTCTTGGGTTACTTGCCCTTTGAGTTTAACAAACCCAATAGACTTACTTGGTTGCAGTGGCGTGTCGTCAGCAAGGCGATACCCTCTTGCGGCCTTTGAATACAAACCTAAGCGAATACAGTTTTGGCTTACTAATTTATCGGCTAGCGCAAATAATTCATTACGGCTGCCCTCAACAAGTTCAATTTCAAGCTCGCTGATCACCTCAACTTTACCCGCTGCGGCAATTTCACCTTTATCAAGCACTACTTCAATTTTTGCACCGTTTTGAGTCTCAATTAACCAAGTACGGCGAATAAAGTTGGTACTAAAAATCGGATGTATATTTTCTGCAATAACATTGGCTTGCATGCCATGAGGCCAAATAGATGGGTCAAATGCCATTAAATCTGGACGATTAGACTCTATTGGTAAGTTAAATTCAGGGCGTTGATGTAAGCCCCCAACAACCTCACCGGCGAGTTTAATTGTTTGCTCACATTTATTATCAGCACAACGCGTTCTATAGCCAATATCAAGGGCTCTAAGCTCACGGTTTGGCGTATCATAATAAGCATTTTGTAAACTTCGAGATGGCTTATTAGTAACTGTTTTTGCAAATTGTGTAATTAATGAGGGGATCAGTGGAATGACGGCATCTGATACCAAAAATTTTAGTTCTATCTCAGTATCCATTAGTTATGCGGATTACCCTTAAAATTAATAAGTGGTCAAAATAAACAAAGCCGCCCCATATTGCAAATATTTTAGTCAAAATGGGCCGCTAATAAAATAACACCGGTTACAATATCAACCTTGCTATTGCGCTATTTAATCCATATTATCGCTATACTTATGTGAAATATAAAATCACGTTCTAAACGGACACGGTTAGATTAACAAGGTAAATAAATGCTAAAACACTGTTTATTATGGCTGTTTTTAACAGCCTCAACATTTGCGAGCCAAGCAGAAGAAGCTCAAACAGCAGCCCCCACCAATGCAAAAACAGCTTATATAATTGACAATCTTTATACGTTTATGCGCTCTGGTGCGAGCAAAAACTATCGTTTACTCGGCTCTATTGATGCAGGCACACAACTGACCTTATTATCGAGTGAAGAAAACGGTTTTTTAAAAGTTAAGGATGATAAAGATCGTGAAGGTTGGGTTGAAGCTAAATACATCACACAAACAGCTGGCTTACATAAGCAGTACCAAACGTTAAGTGATGAAATGAGCTCAATACAAAATGAACTGCGCCAAGCACAAGTTGAATTACCGCAGTTGCAAGAGCAAAACGTGCAGTTAACAAACCAAAACAAACAATTGTTTACACAAATAACTCAATTAAAAACTACACTTGAGCAAGAGCGCACTTTAAAGCAAGCTACTAGCTCTAAAGAAAAACGCCAATTACTTACTTATGGCGGTGCTATTGCATTTTTAGGATTGTTTTTAGGTATTATATTAACGATTGTGTTGTCTCGCCGTAAGCGCTACCAAGGCTGGGCATAACACGACAACTTAATTAGTCGCATAAAAAAAGCATCATTTGATGCTTTTTTTATGCCTGCAATTTATATTACAAATCTAGGCGCAGACCCGGATCTTGTTTTATTTTTTCAATTACCATGTAGGTGTGATGCGTTCCCACTCCAGGTATATCAACTAAGTCGCCAAGCACTTGCCTGTACTCGTCCATGTTTGATACCCTGATCTTCAGCAAGTAGTCGTAGCCACCAGCAACCATGTCGCACTCCACTACTTGCCTAATTTTTAAAATGTGTTCTCTAAACACTTTAAATACCGCGGTATTTGAAGTCACCAGCGACACTTGTACATGTGCAACTAAGCTTTGATTAAGCTTGGCTTCGCTAAGCTTTGCAACATAGCCTTCAATATAGCCTTCTTGCTCTAAACGCTTTACACGATCAAGACAAGGGCTGGGGCTTAAATTAACCTGCTTTGCGAGGTTAACATTTGAAATTCTGCCGTTCTGTTGCAGAACGTCTAAAATAGCTAAATCGATACGATCAAGCAGGCGTAATCTATTTGGACTCGTCATAACAGAACTTTATACGGATAAGTAGAAAATATGCCCTGTAAATTAGCGTAAAACGCCAAATTTAACCAGCATATTCTGCTGAATTTTAATTAGAATGCACGCCTTACACCAACGAATATTTAGTGGTAATTAATTTTACCTTAAGTTTTAACACTCCTGAGGGTTGCTTATGTTATTCAATAGCGATTTGACAACGACTTGTCCAATTCGACAAAAAATCCGTGACTTCTACCGCATCGACGAAAATGCGGTTATCGATCATATTTTACCACTTGCTGAAGTAGGTGTTAAAGCACGAAGTCGTGCCTGGGAAAGAGCTCGCCAAATTGTTTTAAATATTCGTAAAGACCAAGATGGTCAAAGCGGTGTTGATGCACTATTAAATGAGTTTTCACTCTCTAGTGAAGAAGGCGTAGTATTAATGTGCTTAGCCGAAGCCCTGCTTCGCGTACCAGACAAAGCAACTCAAGACACATTAATTCGTGACAAATTAGCAAAGGGCGACTGGAGCTCTCATTTAGGCAGCAGCGATTCGTTATTTGTTAACGCATCGTCTTGGGGTCTATTAGTAACCGGTAAAATGGTTAACTACACAGATAAAACCAAAGAACAGCAATTTGGTATGCTTAAAAAAACCATAGGTCGTTTAGGCGAGCCAGTTATTCGTAAATCAGTAAACTTTGCGATGAAAATTATGGGTAAGCAATTCGTTATGGGTCGTACCATTGACGAAGCGATAGTACGTGCTGCCGATAAAGAACAAAAAGGCTATGTATATTCATACGACATGCTAGGCGAAGGCGCGCGCACCATGAAAGATGCGCAGCGTTACTTTGACAGCTACATGAACGCGATTCATGCTATTGGTAAAGCGGCAAATGGCCGTGGCCCAATAAAAAGCCCAGGCATTTCAGTTAAGCTTTCTGCTATTCATCCTCGTTATGAGTTTACGCATAAAGAACGCGTAATGGCCGAGATTGTGCCTAAGCTTAAAGAGCTTGCGCTAGCAGCTAAACAATATGACATTGGCTTTACTGTTGACGCTGAGGAAGCAGACCGTTTAGATATTTCTTTAGATGTAATTGAAGCGGTATTTAGTGATGACGACCTAGCAGGTTGGAACGGCTTTGGTTTAGCGGTTCAAGCGTATCAAAAACGCGCTATATTTGTAATTGAATGGCTAACTGAACTTGCAACCCGTGTGGGTCGTAAAATGATGGTGCGTTTAGTTAAAGGCGCTTATTGGGACACTGAAATAAAAACCACACAACAAGATGGTTTAGAGCATTTTCCGGTATTTACTCGCAAAGCAACCACCGACGTGTCTTATAAAGCGTGTGCCATGAAAATGCTCGAAGCACGTGATGTACTTTACCCACAGTTTGCTACCCATAATGCCTACTCAGCAGCAACTATATTAGAAGTGGCTAAAGGTGATAACACCGGTTTTGAATTCCAACGTTTACACGGTATGGGCGAATCTTTATTTGACCAAATCGTTACCGAGGAAAAAATTCAGTGCCGCGTATACGCACCAGTGGGCCAACACGAAGACCTGCTGGCTTACTTAGTACGCCGTTTATTAGAAAATGGTGCTAACTCATCGTTTGTTAATGCCATTGTAGATACCACTAAGCCGGTTGAGTCACTATTACCTGACCCGGTAGAAACACTGCAAGGTTTACGTAATAAATACAATACGCAAATTAAAATGCCAATTGACTTATATGGCGCCGAGCGTGCCAATTCAAAAGGCATGGATTTAACCGATATAAACGTGATCACTCCGTTTAAAGAAAACCTTGATCTGTGGTTTAACGAGCACTTAATTGAGCCAAGCCAAGTACCTGAGGGCTCTGTGGCAGTTAAAAACCCGGCAAACCACAAAGAAGTAATTGGCCATATAAAACTGCAATCTAGCGATGAAATGCAAATTTTGCTAGCCAACGCAGAAAGCGCTTTTGAATCATGGTCACAAACATCGGTAAAAGAACGTGCTAATTTATTACGCCGTGTTGCCGATATTTTAGAGCGTCATCATGACGAACTAGTGGCTATTTGTATTAAAGAAGCCGGTAAAATAGCTAAAGATGGTATTGATGAAGTACGCGAAGCGGTTGATTTTTGTCGTTACTACGCAGCCCGCGCTGAAGAGCTATCGCAAGATGAGCGCTTTGAAGCTCGTGGTGTTATTTTATGTATTAGCCCATGGAACTTCCCGCTAGCTATTTTCTTAGGCCAAGTAGCCGCTGCCATTGTGACCGGTAATACCGTTATTGCAAAACCAGCTGAGCAAACCAGCCTAATTGCGCTGCGTGCCATTGAACTTATGCTGTCGGTAGGTTTACCAGAGCATGTTGTGCAAGCGGTAATAGCCCGCGGTAGTGACGTAGGTAAAACAATTGTTCCGGATGAACGCGTTCAAGCAATTATGTTTACTGGCTCGACTGAAACAGGCACGCTTATTTCACAAACACTCGCGGCGCGTAGCGATATTCAAGTACCGTTAATTGCTGAAACAGGCGGCCAAAACTGTATGATCGTTGACTCAACAGCACTCCCTGAGCAAGTGGTTGACGATGTCATTAGTTCTGGTTTTCAAAGTGCTGGGCAACGCTGTTCAGCGTTACGTGTATTATTTATTCAAGAAGACGTTGCCGATGGCATAATCGAAATGCTTAAAGGTGCACTGGCTGAATTACATATAGGCGACCCATCGTTACTATCTACTGACGTAGGCCCGGTAATTGATGAAAAAGCGCTGAAAAGCTTAAACGATCACGTTGAGTATTTAAAAGGTAATGCGACATTACATTACGAGTGTAAAATTCCAGATAACACAGTAAATGGTGCGTACTTCTTTGCTCCTCGCTTATACGAAATAAAAGACTTATCGGTACTTAAGCGCGAAGTATTTGGCCCATGTGTACACGTTATACGCTTTAAATCGAGCGAACTAGACAGTGTTATGGATCAAATAAACAACACAGGTTACGGCTTAACTATGGGCGTGCATTCGCGCATCGAAGAGCGTTGTGAATACCTAGCTAAAATGTCGCGTGCAGGTAACGTATACGTTAACCGTAATATGATTGGCGCTATTGTTGGTGTGCAACCATTTGGTGGCCGTGGTTTATCTGGTACTGGCCCTAAAGCCGGTGGCCCTAACTACTTACAACGTTTAGTAAAAGAAAAAGCATCGCCAGAAAACGTGCAAATGACCAATCTAACGCCAGACGAGCTGGATTTACACCACTACAGCGGTGCAAATGAGCAAGTAGAAAAGCTAATGATTAACTCTATGCGCGATGAAAAAATTTGGCGCTCAACACCATTAAACGACCGTGTATCTGCGGTGCGTCAATTGCTTGCTAAAATAGCCACAGTTGAAATTATTGACGACTTAGCTGACGATTTAGCACTAACACTTGCCGATGCACGTGCACAACTTAATCGCTTAGAAAAGCACATGCGTAAATTTACTACATTACCAGGGCCAACGGGTGAGTCTAATACATTGCACCTTGAAGCACGTGGTTGTGTTGTATGTTACGCCGATAAGAGCACATCGTTTAACTTTTGGGCATTATCGATCATTACTGCAATTGCTGCGGGTAATACGGTAATTACTGTTGCTTCTGAAATATTTTATGAAGAAGCGGTTGCCTTTAGAGATAAATTTATTGCCACCGGTGTTGCCGAAGGCGTGTTCCAAGTAGCTAAACCAAATCAGTTACAAGCTATATTGGCACATCCGCACTTAGCCGGCGCTGTGGTTGCAGCACGCTCTTCTCGCTTTGGTTATTTCAGCCAGCAGCTAGCGCAGCGTAAAGGTGCTATTTTGCCAGTGATCAGCTCTGAATATTACGATACGCTTATTAAACGTTTAGTAACTGAAAAAACCATCAGTATAGATACAACGGCATCGGGTGGTAATACATCGCTGATGACGCTTGTTGAAGATGATGAGTAACTAGTTTAGCACTAATTACTTATTCGTATGAAAAGGCACCTTAGGGTGCCTTTTTTACTATGTTAATTGTAATATTTTTGTTACTTTAACCAGTAGAATACTTATATGAAGTGAATTAAATTGAAAGTCATTCCAATTTCGCAGTTATTACCTGGCATGTTTGTACAAAGCGTAACAAAGCAAACCGGACGTATTAAAATAAAAAGCCAAGGCTGGGTTAAAACCCAGACAGGCATCGATAAGTTAAAAAATGTCGGTATTTTAGAAATTGAAATAGATCCAGATAAAACCCTCATCGAATCAGTGCCTGAAAAAGAGCCTGCCAATACTCCTTCCCCTGTTGCAAAGCGCGATCCTTGGCAAAAAACGCACAGTGCTGAACAAGAAATGGGCAAAGCTAAAAAGCTCTACGATGAAGCTAAATCTCTACAAATTAAAGCATTTAAAGATATAAAAGCAGGCCGAGATATAGACATAGCGCCTTTTAGAGATCTTGCTAGTGGTTTTATGGATTCGGTATTTAGAAATCAAGATGCACTTGCTTGTCTTACTCAAATGCGCCAAAAAGATGCCTACCTGTTAGAGCACTCTATTAATGTTTCTATTTTAATTAGTATTTTTGCCAAGCATTTGAATATAGATAAAGATATTATTGAACAGCTAACTACTGGCGCGCTACTGCATGATATTGGCAAAATAAAAATTCCTGATGCAGTACTCAATAAGCCGGGACGTTTTACTGATGAAGAATTTACAATAATGAAAAATCATGCGCGCTTTAGTAAAGAAATTTTACAAGCTGCAGGGCTCAAAGGTATAGCTGTTGATATTGCCGGTATGCACCATGAACGCTTAGATGGTAAAGGCTATCCGTTTGGTAAAAAAGGCGATGAAATAAGCCAGTATGTGCGTATGGCGTCAATTGTTGACGTGTATGATGCACTCACAGCTGAGCGCGTTTATAAAGCGGGTATGGAGCCGATAAAAGCCTTTAAAATATTAAAAGAAGGTTGCCCTGATAGTTTTGATAGTGAGTTATTAACTAAATTTATTCAGTGTATCGGTATTCACCCGGTAGGCACACTGGTTAAGCTCTCGAGTCAAAAAGTGGGACTGGTGACACAGAGCAACCCTGCCAGCCCACTAAAGCCCGTTGTTAAAACTTTCTATAGTGCAAAGCATGGGCGCTACACCCAAGTGCAAGACATAGATTTGGCACATAAAAAAAGTCAAGATACGCTTGAGTCGGCAGTTAAAGCTGACGAATACAAAATTGACTTACAACGCTTTTATAAAAATTCAATTTTACCCTAATTAGCCGCTATTGCGGCCAATCTTGTAGCGCCTTTAAGCTAAATTCGTAGCCGTCAAAATCAAGTACGCTTTGCTCTGGTGTTATTTCTCGCACTGTTAATGCACCTATACTATCGCCCTCAAAAAGCTCGCGACCATTGAGCTTGATCCAACGCTTATCGAGTGCAGAGGAATATATATGCGCCTGATATTTAAGTGGCGGTAACATGGCTTGCAATCCATCTGGCAACAGCTCTATTGGTTGCACGCGTGATGAGCTGCGCGTTGCTTGCGTTACTTCGTAGTTTTGTGTTTTTTCTGTATCTTGAATAGCTTGATCAAAAGCTGTTTCTAGTAATGTTGGGCTCTTTGCAAGCGTAGGTCTTTTAGTTTTTTGTGCTGTAGAGCCTTGTGAATCGAGCGGTTTACCAAGCACTTTATACTTACTTAAATCAAGCGATGCCGATGAAGGCATATTTGTTTGAGGTTGCTGCTTTGCAGCTTGTGTTGCCTGGTTACTAGTTTGATTGAAGCTAGGTTGATTATAATGTGGTTGTGAATATCCCTGCTGATTAATTGCGCCTTGCCCATACGTACCCTGAGCAAAACTATTTTGCGGGTTTAGGTTTTGCTGAAGTATGGCTTGATTTTCCATTATTGGAATATATTGCCCTTGTGGCGTAAGTAACATTTGTACAATACCACTGGGGGTTTGTACATACACTAACTGACCTTGAATTGAAGTTGCTGTATTTACTGCGTCTGGCGGGGCCGTTTTTGACGCTGATGATTGCGCCGCTAATACAGCTATGTTTTGCTCTGCACTTTGTAATTTTGCTGTATTATCTATATCCGATTTGGTTGTTATTGTTGGTTCTTTATCGGCATTAGTATTTTTTAATATTGCTGCAGTGCCAGCTTGCTCATTATTACTATTAAATGAGCTGTTTTGTAGCCATTTTCCACTAACAAAACCACCAGCAACACTAAAGCTAACCGCTAAGCTGCCACCAATCACAAACGCCAAGCGGCGGTATCGCACTAGAGCTTGTTGCTGTTTAGCCTGCTGTGCCTGTAAGTCATACTGCTCGGCGCTTATATCGGCTTGTTGCGATTGCTTTAACGCATCTAATAAATAAGACATTAATCACCTAACTATAAAATAAATGAAAGCCCTAAGCCGGCTGCAAATAAAGCAACAAAAGCAGAGCAATATAGCCAATATGGCACGGTTTTAGGTGGCGTATTATTAGCCGCAATGAAATCGGGTGGTAATGATTCCAGAGCAGATTTTTTTATAATCTCGCTATCTATTGTTAATTGCTGTTTTGCAAATGCCCCTACTAACGCCCGCTCACACACTAAGTTCATTAATCGTGGCACGCCACCGGTAAGTTGATGAACGCTTTGCATTGCGTCCAACGAAAAAATACCTTTATCACAGCCTGCAATATGTAAACGATGCTTAATGTATGCCACCGTTTGTCCTTGTGTTAAAGGCAGTAAGTGATAGCGAGCTGTTATACGCTGTGCAAGCTGCCTTAACTCATTTCGTTTTAATAATACTTGCAGCTCAGGTTGCCCCACCAGCACTATTTGTAATAGCTTTTTATGATCGGTTTCTATGTTGGTTAGTAGGCGCAGTTGTTCTAGTACATCGGGAGCAAGTAACTGCGCTTCGTCAATAATAAGTATGGTATGCCCACCCGCTTTATTATTTGCTTCTAAGTGCTTTTTTATAACATCGGTAAGGCTTTTTAAACTCGCATTTTGTGCATCATAATTAATTTTAAGCTCATCACAAATACTCGCCAAGAGCTCAAGCTCTGATAATGCCGGATTATGAATCATCGCAACTTGAGTATTCTCTGGCAGTTTTTCTAGCATACTGCGAGTAATGGTTGTTTTACCGGTACCCACTTCGCCGGTTAATAATACAAAGCCGCCGTCTTCACCTAGTCCATAGGTAAGGTGCGCTAACGCTTCTTTATGTCGCTCACTTAAAAACAAATAATGGGGATTAGGCGAGATTGAAAAGGGTTTTTCATGCAAACCAAAATAGCTTAAATACACCTGAGTATTCCTTGGTAAATAAATCCCCTCCATAATGGCAAAAAAAGAGCCTTAGTGACAACACTCAGGCTCTTTTATTATTGAAATAACGTAAATTAATGTAAAAAGCACTGCTTTCAACTTAGCTGTGCATTTACTTATATTGGATTATTTTTCGTAACGCATTAAGCGCAAATAAACACTACTGGTTTTAGCGTGCAAACTATTTAATCCACTGTCAAACTGATAAACCCAAGCAGAATTAATCGTATTTACACCTGAGGTATTGGTCCAATAGTTTTGTAGCTTTGTGCCCAAAAACACCGATTCGTTAATACTTGGCTCTGTACATCTGTGTTCAATAATACTTGCTAACTCTTTAATATTTGGTGCTTGCCAGTCATTATAACTTGCCGTTGTATCGTTAACTGCGCCTCGCAATGCAGCTTGCCAGGTTAATGATGGTGTAGAGCCTTCGCATGTTGCTGTAGCATTGTTATACACTTGTCCGTAACTACAACGCTGCCACATTAAACCTGTTTTGCTATCTGACACTGTGCCATCGGGATTTATTGTAAATCGCTCTGTTGGTGTTGTTTGCGTAACAGAGTCATAACAAACCCCTGCTATTGCGTTAAAGCTTAAACTCATTGCCGCAAATGTAGTTATTAATTTAAATTTCATATACTTCCCCTAACGGCTTCTAACTAAACGAACATAAGCAATATTACCTTTTGGATAAGCAAGGTCATTACCATCGCTCATATCTATAATATAAGCTTGCGATAAACTGGTGCCATCAACCGCTGTTTGAGAGGTCCAATAACGCAAGTGACCCAGTAAACTAACCGCAGGCATATTAGGGAAAATACTCTCATCTATTAATACATTTTGCCCTTGCTTGCCATAATCTACTAAGCTTAGTAGCTCGGTGTAAGTGGGTACTCGCCAATTTGTGCCACCACAAAAATCTAGCGCATTTACTTCTTGTATATAGCTTTGCAATCCGCAATCAGTATTGCTTGGGCAACTGGAGTTAGCTGCGCCTCTTGCTCCGCCTACTTGAGGAATAGCAGATTCAGTAAGGTACCATGTATAAAGATTTTGCCCATCGCGTAATGTAGTGTTAGGTACCACACCTGACACAGGGCTTTTAACCTCCCACACTAAACCGGTTACGTTGTCGCGAATACAACTAAAATTTTGTGCGTCATCAGCCACTTCATCGGCAAACTCATTTAGTTTGGTGTAATCAAACGCTAAATTACCTTGCCCTACTTTGGCTAAACGATTCGCAAAGCTGTCTCGACCAAGTTCAGCATCTTGATTTGGAAAATCTTTACTAACACAGTTTATACGTTGAGTATTGTTGTAACACTCCCCTACACCTGTATCGTTTATTAACCCAAGCGCTTTAGGTGCAACATCTACAAATACACTATCGTTTGCGGTGCGCCCTTTTGAATCAGTAACCATTACTTCAAAGCTTAAAGTGGCGTTAGTGTCTATGTCTGAGGCATAAAAAGTAGTAATACATTGATTACTATTAGCTAATGTTTCCGCTTTGCCGGTTAGTTGTTGCCAGTCACATTTATAAGTACTGGTTGCGGCAGCGCTGTTACTTGCATCTAAGGTTACTTTATCAAACTCGTTAACTTGCTGATCAGCCCCGGCATTGGCAATAACAACTTGCGCTGTTTTATTTAAAGTCATGTCATATTCAGAGGTTGACTCTCCCCCTTCATCATCGGTAACCGTTAATGACCACTTTAAATTTGTATGGTTTTCAAGCAGTGGATGGCTAAAGCTTAAGGTAGAATTAGTAAAACTATTAATATTGAGGGCTGGTCCTGATATTAATTGCCACAAGTAGCTATTAATTTGACCATTTGTATCTGGATCTGTTGAGTCTGCTGCGCTTAGCGTTACGGTATCGTTATAAACCGATGGCAATACTTGCGGTGCTGTTTGAGTAATTACAGCTTGGGGTAATTGATTGTTTGAAGTAATAAAAATACTAATATCGTCATGTACTAAACCACCACCGGTTGTTTGATAGCTTACTCTGAGCACCAGTTCACTGTCTGCCTTTACATCTGGCGCGGTAATAGTTTGCACTGCACCATCGAGCGGAAATCCATCAACAATGGGGCCGCTTACGCGCTGCCAAGTAAACGTACCCTCGGTAGGTGAGCCTTTTGCAGTAATAGTAAAATCGGTTTTTTCAATAATTTGCAAATCGTTACCTGCAAATACTGAAGCTTGAGTGTTATCACCATCATCAGAGCTCCCCCCACCTCCGCATGCAACCAATAGCCCACACGACAATAACGGGATTAACGCAATTGCTCTCATACTAAGCACCTTTTTATATCAAAAAATAATTAATAATTATTTAAAGCAATAAAAGTGCCACTAAGTACTATAAATAACTATCTTGATGAATACGTACAAATAACTTAGTACCTATTTTACTGTAATCAACCTTGTATTCCCGCCCATCAAGGGCTTGAATAAATAACAATCGTTTTTCTTCGCCAAACACATCGGCGCTACCAACATAAACAACTTCTAAGTAACGCTCTTTTGCGTCACGGCGGTTTTTTGGCAGCTCTTCTTTAAATGGTTCTAAGCCATTTTGGGTCACTTTAATTCGAGGGTGGATCTCAGAATTAACAATGACTAAATCAAGTTTTTTGTCTTTATGTATTATGGTATTACGACCACTTTTTAAAAAAGCTCTTTCTTGGCTCATTATTATTCCTACTGCCGCGTTTTAATTACTTACTTGCGACGCTATAAATTTAAGGGGGTCGCGCTGCCATGCATTTAAGTTAGCACTAAATTCCCAAATATTTCTATCTAATACACTCGCTGGTAATAATAGCTCATAGCCTGTTAGTAACTGCAAATGCTTAGCCCTATTGGCAAACATTGCTATTAACCCATTATAGCTAATTCCATTTTTAGATCTATATTGTGTATCCTCTACCAGCCATTCTGATGGGCAATCGCCATTTTTGCAATTCTTTTGAATTAGTTGCATAAATAAATGACGCTGCTCTATCAATAATTTCCCTGCGATTCTTGGGGCTAAACCCGTTAAAAACTCATCCATATCGTTTACCTTAATTCCTACCACGTTAAGCTCTAAGTGCTCAAGCCCTACTGCTATTTTGGGTATTCCGCTTGATTTAAAATTACTATGAGCTAAATGCCAAACACCATATTTGTGCTGATAAGTTAACTGCTCAGTGGTTAACACTAAGCTATAAAATGGCTCTTGGGTTTTAAAAAAACCAATTGTTATTGCTGCAATACACAAACTAACTAAAAAAATTTCTAGAATGCTAATTTCACCAGGGCGTAATAAATTAAACAGCATAATAAATAACAAACCAATCGCACCAACAATTAATACTTCTATGCCATGCTTAGCTCCCTGCGCACGATACTTAATTTGCATAGCGTTAAACTCATCCATATTGATAATAAACACTGTAAAAAATGAACATAATAATGCCCCACAATGCTATTTTTCTGAGCATTAAACATTTTTTGCACGACGTATTTAACTTCATAAAATACCTTTTAAAGCTCAAGCATGAGTTTATTTAATTAATTATTATAACTTTTACGCTTAATTCACAAATTAATGGGACATAATACCGCCTTTTCTCGGTGTTATTTCGTACAATAGTTATAATTTATTTTTTGGTATTAAAGCAATGTACTCAAGACAATCAGGTAGAGCTCTTTTTCCATTTATTATTACGCTACTCGTAATATTTAGCGTTTATTTATATTTACCCGCTAGCCAAGGTGAACAAGCAGATTTTTCACAAATGGCCACGCAAGTGTCTGCTCACACTGTTACCTCGCAAGAAAATGCAGTAATGATTGAAGCTATTGGTAGCGCTCGCGCTAACCAAGCTGTATATATTACCAGCGCACAAAGTGATTACGTGACTAATATTTTCTTTGAAGATGGCGACCTAGTTAGCAAAGGCCAAAAGCTAGTACAACTGCAAAGCCAACAAGAACAAATTGCTGTAAAAGAGCTCAATATTAATTTACGCGAAGAAAAACGCCAACTCGATAGACTTACCGAACTTTCACGTTCTCAGTCAACAGCAAAATCATTACTCGAAGAGCAATTATCACGAGTTGATGCCACCCAAGCACAATTAGAAAGTGCTAAAACCAAGCTAGCTGAAATGACCATTACCGCGCCATTTTCTGGCATGTTGGGCAAGCGTGAAATATCGATTGGTGCCTATGTAAATAACAGTTCAATTATTACCACCCTCGATGACATAAGTATCATTAAAGTAGACTTTAAAGTACCTGAAAAATATTTAGCGCAATTAGCTACCGGCATGAAAGTGCTCACTCAAAATGATGCTTATCCAGATCAAACCTTTATCGGTAAAGTAACGCATATTAGTTCGCGTATTGACTCGGTAACGCGTAGCGTAGAAGTAACCGCCAGCTTTGCAAATAATTCAGGTTTGCTTCGCCCTGGTATGCTACTTAAAACAGCGTTAGAGCTAAGTAGTAACCAAGCATTAATGGTTCCAGAAAAAGCAATTATTCCGCTACAAGACAAACATTACGTATTTCAAATTTTGGACGGTGTTGCTAATCGTGTTGAAGTGCATATTGCGGGCAGAAATAACGGCTGGGTTGCTGTTGATGAAGGCTTAGCCGATGGTGAGCAAATTATAACTGAAGGGCTAATAAAAATTCGCTCTGGCAGTAAAGTTAGCGTGAAGGGATAACCCGTGAAAATTACCGATATTAGCGTTAAACGCCCTGTTTTTGCGATTGTAATAAACCTACTTTTACTCACCTTTGGGCTCGTTGCTTTTAGCATGCTGCCACTGCGTGAGTACCCTGATATTGAAACACCTATTGTTAATATTAGTACCGAATATACAGGTGCTTCTGCAGAGATTATAGAAACCAAAATAACCCAAGTCATCGAAAACCGTATCTCGGGTATTGAAGGCATTAAAAGTATTAACTCATCGAGCCGTAATGGCCGCTCCAATATTACGATTGAGTTTGATATTAAGCGCGATATAGATGCTGCATCTAACGATGTGCGTGAACGTGTTGCCCGCGCCGCAGATAGCCTACCTGAACAAGTTCGCCCGCCTGAGGTGTCTAAGTCTAACAGCGATGAAAGCCCTATTGTATGGTTTGTGCTAAACAGCGAAACCATGAACTCAATGCAATTATCTGATTACGCACAGCGTTTTATTGTTGATCGCCTAGCCGTAGTTGATGGTGTGTCTAACGTACGCATTGGTGGTGAGCGAAAATACGCCATGAAAATTTGGCTAAACCGCCAAGCAATGGCTGCTCGCGGTATTACTGCGAGCGATATAGAACAAACACTACGCACCGAAAACGTAGAGTTACCCGCTGGCGAAATTGAATCGGTTGACCGTGACTTTACTGTACGTACTGCCCGCAGTTATAAAGATCAGCGCGACTTTCAAAACCTAGTAATAAAACGCGGTGATGATGGTTACCTAGTACGCTTAAGTGAAGTGGCTGATGTACAACTCGAAGCCGCCGATGACGAGAGTTTATTTCGGGGTAATGGCCGCAATATGATTGGTTTAGGCATTGTAAAGCAAGCTAAAGCCAACACCTTAACTGTGGTTGATAACGCCCGCGCCGAACTTGAAAAAATAAAACGTAACCTACCCGAAGGAACCACTATAGAGGATAGTTACGACTCATCTATTTTTATAAAAGAATCGATTAATGAGGTATACAGCACCCTTGCTATTTCTATGGGCTTAGTTGTATTAATTATTTTTATATTTTTAGGTAATATTCGTGCCACCTTAATCCCTGCAGTTACTGTGCCGGTGGCGTTAGTGGGTAGTTTTATGTTTTTACTCGCTATGGGTTATTCCATTAACTTACTTACTTTACTTGCACTGGTACTAGCAATCGGCTTAGTGGTTGATGATGCCATTGTTATGTTAGAAAACATTCATCGCCGCATAGAGCTTGGCGAGCCACCTTTATTGGCCGCTTATAGAGGCGCGCGCGAAGTGGGCTTTGCAATTATTGCTACCACTTTAGTGCTTATTTCGGTATTTGTACCCTTAGTATTTATGGATGGCCGTATTGGTGCTTTATTTACTGAATTTGCTATGGCGGTAAGTGCCGCAGTATTTTTCTCAAGTATTACAGCACTTACTCTTTCACCTGCGTTATGTTCTAAAGTATTAAAAGCCTCTGAAAAAGAAAGTAAATTTAGCCAGTCGATGAACCGCTTTTTTGCTAAGGTAGAGCTTAGTTACCGTAACTCACTTGCCTCTAACATGACCCGTAAATGGGGCTTAATGATCAGCTTATTATTAGCTGGCTTTGTAAGTTATTCATTATTTACTCAAATACCCTCTGAGCTAACACCTAAAGAAGACCGTGGTACCTTTTTTGTTATGATGAGTGGCCCTGAAGGCGCCAGTTATGAGAACAATGCCGCTAACATGAGTAAAATTGAAGATCGCTTAATGCCTTACTCTGAATCTGGTGAGCTAAGCCGCGTACTCGTGCGCGTACCAGGCTGGGGCGGCAGTGGCGGTGTAGCAATTGTAGGTATGGCCGATTGGGACAAACGCCAACGTTCTACCTGGGAAATAATGGACGAAATAAGCACTAAACTGCAGGAAGTTACCGACGTGCGAGCCTTTGCTATTATGCGCCGAGGCATTGGCGGCGGTGGTTCATCACGCCCAATCGAGTTTGTACTACAAGGTAACGATTACGCACAACTAGCCGATTGGCGCGACCGTATTATAGAGCGCGCTGAGAAAAATCCAGGACTGGTTAGAATCGATCATGATTACAAAGAAACATTCCCACAGTTTTTAGTCAGCATAGATAAAAACAAAGCGGCCGATTTAGGTATTTCTGTATCTGATGTAGGGCGTACACTCGAAACCATGCTAGGTCAGCGTCGTGTTACTACTTTTATAGATCGCGGCGAAGAGTACGACGTTATTTTAAAAGGCACTAAAGAAGACTTTGCCAACCCTACTGATATATCAAACATTTATCTTAAATCACGCAGTGGCGAGCTAGTCCCGCTTGATAGTTTAATTAGCTTAAAAGAAGAAGCTACCGCATCGCGCTTAAACCGCTACAACCGTATGCGTGCAATTACCTTAAGCGCCAACTTAGCCGACGGTTATACACTTGAACAAGCGCTTAACTTTTTAAACGAAGTAGCCATGGAAGAAAACGACATAGATGGCGCGATTGACTACAAAGGCGAATCGCAGTTGTTTTATGAAGGTGCTTCGGCCATGACCTACGTGTTTATTTTAGCACTTACGGTTACCTTTTTAGTACTAGCGGCACAGTTTGAAAGCTTTATGCACCCATTTGTAATAATGCTTACCGTACCCCTTGGCTTAATGGGTGCTATGTTTGGCTTGTGGGCCACAGGACTTACGCTCAATATTTACAGCCAAATAGGTATTGTGATGCTCATAGGGTTAAGTGCTAAAAACGGCATATTAATTGTTGAGTTTACTAACCAACTACGCGACAAAGGCGTAGAGTTTAGCGAAGCTATTTTACAAGCTGCTACGCAGCGCCTACGCCCTATTATTATGACCTCATTAACCACTGTAATGAGTGCGGTACCTCTGGTTTTAGCCTCGGGCCCGGGTGCTGAAAGCCGTATGGTGATTGGTGTTGTAGTGTTTACCGGTGTTGTTGTATCAACCCTACTGACTCTGTTTGTAGTACCTGCTGCTTACTATGCACTTGCGCGCAATACACAGTCACCTGAGTTTTTGCAGCAAAAACTTGATAAACAAGCCGCTAAAAAGCCATTCGAAGAGATCTAACCTCCTAATAGCGTCGTAACCTTGTTGTTACGACGCTTTAGACTTATGCTCTGCATAATCTAAACTTACAGCTATTTTGGAGTATTTATGAGTTCAACAACGCAAGTCGCTACCTTTGGTGGCGGCTGTTTTTGGTGTATAGACGCCGCATTTAGACGAGTGAACGGCGTATTAAATGTAAGCTCGGGTTACACTGGTGGCAACACAGACACTCCTACCTATAAATCAGTATGCTCAGGCACTAGCGGCCATGCAGAAGTAGTGCAAATTGAATTTGACGACACTATTATTAGTTTTGAAGTATTACTAGCAATGTTTTTCACTTTGCACGATGCCACCCAGCTCAACCGCCAAGGTAACGATATAGGCACACAATACCGCAGTGTTGTGTATTATCACAACCAAACACAGCTAACACTTACTAACGCGGTGATCGCTCAATTACAAAACCAGGTAAGCGAGCCAATAGTGACTGAGGTTAGCCCTGCCACCACGTATTATCCAGCAGAGCATTACCATCAAGATTATTACAACGTAAATCCAAACCAAGGCTATTGCAGTATTTTAATTGCCCCTAAATTGCATAAATTCGAAACCGAATTTAAAGAGTTTTTAGCTGATTAAACCCATTTTGTTACGCACAAAAAAGCTCGCTAATTTAGCGAGCTTTTAAGTTTAAGCTACCTAGCGCATATTAAAACTGGTATGCAGCACCAATAAATAAGCGTCGGTCAGCGGTGTTATAGTAATAAAATTCATCATTTATATAATCACCATCTAAATCAATACCATAGGCATCAACTTCATCGTACTGCTTATCAAACAGGTTTTCGACCCGTAAAGAAAAGCTTAACTGCTCAGTTGCTTGATAGTTACCGACTAGGTTCCATAATGTATATGAAGATAAATCAGTTAATTTACCTTTCCTATCGCCACGATACTGCAAATCGATACCCGCATCAAAATCTCCCCACCCTTTATTTAAAGACCAGTTAAAGGTATTTTTTGATATATAAGCTAACTCTTGGCCCGTTTCTAAATCTTCTGCAGATAAGTAAGTGAAGTTAAATGCATGCTCAAAACCCATTAGCTGTTGCGAAAAACTAAACTCAATGCCTTCATGGCGCGCTTCGTTTATATTTGTTGGCTGCCAAGGGCCTGCAGGTGTTGGTGCCCACGCTATTTTATTGTCAAAGTCATTACGGAAAATAGACGCTTCTAAAGCAATATCTTGATAACTTAACAACAAACCTAATTCTTTATTCTCAGACGTTTCTGGTTTTAGGTCTGGGTTACCTGAACCTGGAAAATAAATATCATTAAAGGTAGGCGATTTAAAGCCCGTGCTTTGACTTGCTCTAAACGTAGCAAACTTATTTAAATGATAACCTACCGCTGCTGTATACGTGGTTTTATCACCAAATTGTTGGTCATGATCTTGGCGAACTGCGATATTAGCTAAAACCGTATTATCATCGTAATACGCACCTAAAAAGCCAGCAAAAACCTCACGGCTATCTTTATCATAATTACCTGCGTTGGTTTCGATTTTATCTTTGTACCAGTTCAAGCCACCATTAATATTAAGCTCATCTGAGACAATATACTGCCCAGTATAATCAATTTGATTTCGCTTAGTTTCGTACATACTAACCACACCTTCACTGGTGTTATCTTGGCTATCGCTAGAAAATGCGAATGCTATATGGTGTATTTGATTTTCGTAGCTTTTATTCCACCCTAATGATACTTGGTAGTTTTCAAAATCATTACTTTCATCACTGCTGTCTGCTGCACTGGACTGATTATCATAACGAGCATAACCTTCATTATACTGAGTTTGTAAGGTTAGCTTGCCTAAATAGTCATCGTTATAAGCGATATTGAAGCCAATATTTTTGTTCTCATAAGCGTCTTCATCTGGTGCATGGTTTTGCAGTACATCAAAACCATCGGTTTTTTCAATTCCAGCGTTAAATGATGCACTTAAATCATTTATATTTGTTCCACCCGCCATTTGGTAGCTTTGATAAGCATTGCTGCCAAAAGTAGCATCTAAGCGAATATTATCAGCTTTACGAGTAATAATATTAATCACCCCAGCTAAGGCATCTGAGCCATAAACAGCAGCGCGAGAACCTTTAACAACTTCAATACGCTCAATAGCATTAAGAGCAATATTACTAATACCTTTATAGCCAAGAGTAGCCGAGCCAACTCTAACACCATCAATTAAAATAAGGGTATGGCGTGAACCTGAACCGCGTAGCGAAACACCTGAATTTTGGCCAAAGCCACCATTTGAGTTAATTTGAAAACCAGCTTGAGAAGCCAACAAACTAGGTAAGTCTCGCACATTACTTTTTTCAATATCAGCACGGTCAATGACGCTAACACTGGCAAGCACATTACTAATAGGTTGTTCGAATTTATTAGCTGTAACGGTAATTTTTTCGATTGGTTGCACTGTAGCAGATACTGAAAATGAAAGTGCAGCCGAAATTGCCACACCTAGAGCGGTTTTATTTAACATGATGTCCCCTACCTTTGCCCACCGCAAAGATGTTAATAAGTAAGATTACTTCAAGGCCGGTCTCCGGACTCAGTCAACACTATAATAGCTGCTAATACTTTACCGTTGCGGGGGCAGTGTTGGGGTTGTTATCGTCTTGAAAACGCACCAACTTCCCGATTATCTTGCTGTTAATTTCAATACTTTGAAACGTATACAAAGGTATTAAGCAAGCACCTTGAAAATAGGTCGCTATTGTGAGTATTTTGTTTACAAATGTCAATAGACGTCTATATAGCCAAAGTTTAATTTTTAACGATATAAACCCTCAACAATCACTGTAAAAGAGTTAGATTACATATCAAGTTCCTAATAGCAAAAAAGCCAAACTTCATTGCTGTAGCTTGGCTTTTTTAACACAAATTTTTTAAAAATTAGTCTCCTAATCTCTATAATATCTGTAATCTGTTTTATTAATCGCGGAAGTTTTTAAACTGAAATGGCTGGCCTAAATCGGCGCTACGTACTACTTGCATAGCTTCTTGAAGATCATCTCGCTTTTTACCCGTTACGCGTACTTCTTCACCTTGAATGGCGGCTTGTACTTTTTATCTTCCTATGAAGATTTAAAGCCTTTTGTTGACATAGCTACTGTTTAAACTAACATAAAGAGCATAGTTAACATAGTTAACAAGCAGATATCCAAAAAGGTATGTATGGAACTCAAATACGGATTTACAAAAGTTTTTTGCGGAGGTCGAAATCTAACAACAGCCGTATTGTATAACGAAGGCTTCACCTATCACAAAGCAGGCAGTCACTTTCTCCTAGAAGTAGCCAAAAAATCTAGAGCAGGTAGTAAATCTACAGTAAAAGGTCGTGCGAGTGATTTAGCTCGTTATCTAAATGTAATTGGATCTTCTGGTCACCTTTATTCGGCTGATTACAGAAAAATTACAGAAAGCCAGATGAATACTTATTTGATGGTTCTAGTGAATAACAACCTACAAGATGTATCCATTAATAGGCACATTTCTACCCTTTCGGAATTTTACAGCTTTGCATTTAAGCAAGGTTACATTGATGAACCAAAAGAGTTCTCATACAGTGTTAAAACCCAATCGGCTAGATTGCAATTAGTAGATAAGGCTACATCTACCATTCTATCGCAATATATCCGCGAAGAAGACTTTAATAACATTCTTGCTCATATACCAACGAAAGATACATTCAAAAGGTTTCGTGATGAAATGGCTTTGAAAGTGGGGTACTTTCTTGGTGTTAGGACACATGAACTTGTTAAATACGGCAATTTTGATATTGAAAGCCTGAAAGAACAATTCCCAAGTGATAAATATGGTTTCTATGAAGAGGCTTTCATTAAGATCACTGGTAAAGGGTATAAGCGTCGTTCCGTACCAATTTGTATGGAGCTAAAAAAAGACCTGTTTCGTTTTCTCTACGGAGATTTAAGTAAATATGTGGAAAGAAACCTTTTTGAAAAAAGTAAAGGCGTACCCATGACAAGTGCGTCGTATGGGACAAAACTTTTTAGGTACTCTGTAGATGAATACCTTTCCAAAAATATCGTTCCAGCGAAATTAAGGGACTCTTATAATCGATGGGTTTTCCATTCACTTCGGCATACTTGTGCCACTAACTTGGTTACATATTGCGAAGATATGGACATGGGGAGGTACGATCCCATGCTAAGCCTGCCTCAATGGATGGGACACGAAGATGACGATACAACTAAGCTGTATATCTGTGCGGAAGCTTTGTTGTTTAAACGATTAGAAGCGATAAAAAAGTTAGATAGTATGAGCACTTACGTTCGGCTTTAAAGGAAAACTATGGGAAGTAATGATACATCACACCTTAAAGGTATAGCTAAACTAAACAGTAGATTGGATGATCTAGAAATGCCTGCTGGCACCAAACACCCTATCCTTCAAGCCGTATGGTTTAAATTTAGATCTAAGGGATTTGCCAAATTAGGAGATGGCTCAGTGAAGATCTGGGTTAGAACGGCTAACAAACTTAACAGATTCTTAATGAATAAAGGGTATACCTCTATCAATACTACCCCTGTAACAGTTTTTAATGAATGGGCGATAGCACTGGCGAACGGTATAGATAGCTCTAAATCTTATAATCAAGTCAGACCTTTTGTAACAGCTGTTGAAGGTTATTTCTTTTCTAAAGGTTCGTTGCTGAGTATTGATGAATATGACTTCTTAAATCAAGTGATTCAAGAGTTCGATATTCAACGAAGAGGTAGTAAAAAGAAGCCACCGCTTTCTATGATATTTTCTAACTGTCCTTATGGCGATGATGAATTATTAGTATCGCTGAGGCTAGTGTGCGCAAATATCATTCTTTTAGAGCAAAAAGCTAAAGATTCAATATTGAACCAAGAATATTGTGAGCATTTTTTAGAGTTTGAATCTGACTCAGTATCCAAACCTTATTACCTTCACTCATTTAACAGTGGCAGTAACGAATGTCGTACAATAATGCTTCCCATTTTTAAGGCTATTTTTGAAGAAAATAACGAATTTGCGAAAGAATGTGTACTGACAGAAATTTTCATTAATAATAATTTCGATTATTGCCTTAACTCCTGTAATTTGGGTGATTTATATACTGAGTTTATTAGCCCCAAGAAAATGCTTGTGGAGTCTCCTCTTTCTTCTGATGAGGTTGAAGAAATAAAAAATAAGCTAGAGCAGTCTAAACCAACTATGAGAGCTTTGGGTGAAAAGTATAGTTGTACAGAGTATGACGCAAGAAGATCTATTGAAGGGTATTTTCCCGCAAGTATACCTCGTGATGTAGTTATAAATATAAGGGGTGAATATAATAAACCACGCTATACTCTTTCTGATGCCCAAAAAGAATACAATATAAACAAGCATACTTTGAATGTGAGCGTCTAGCGAACTACACCTATGTTTTAAAATTCCAGGGTAACAAGCTGTCGATATCGGGCTCAGGCTGGCAC
>NZ_JAATTW010000044.1:0-26974 GCF_013414205.1 Pseudoalteromonas sp. MIP2626 | reverse complement strand
AATACAGGAGCCGTATACGAGGCCCGTACGTACGGTTCTGTGAGAGGGATGAGGCAAAAGCCTCACCCTACTCGATGTGTTAAAAAGCTATAAAAAGCTTATAGCCAGTATATTTAGTATTATTTAAGCATGCTGTAAAGCAAAGCCATTACCGCCATTGAGCCAACCGCTAATATAAATAAGGTGCTTAAACGATTACGATGCTTGTGTAATGCCGGTACTTTATAAACAGCAATCATGGGCATAATAAATAAAATCATCGCAATAATAGGGCCAGATAACTGATCCATCATATCGAGTATGCTCGGGTTTTTAACCGCGCAAAACCAAATAGCAAAAAACATTAGTACAGCACCTACCTTATCGGCAACTTTAGCGCTTATGTTCGACTGCTTAGTTACTAAGCCAGTAAAGCTTTCGCGTGCACCCAAAAAGTGCCCTAAAAATGACGACATAATCGCAATAAACGCCACCAATGGGCCAAGCGTAGCAATAAACGAATTGTCAGTAATATTGGCAAGGTACGATAAAACCGACACATTTTCCGCTTTCGCCGCCGCCATTTGCTCGCCAGTTAAGGACAACACACACGAAAACACAAACAGCAATACAAAGGTAATTAACAGTAAACTGGTGCGCTTTAATATTGCCTCAGACTTAGCAACCGCTTTATTACCATAATGACCGCGTTGTACGTTTACAAAGCTCGAAATAGCCGCTGCGTGGCTAAACGAAAATACAATAATAGGAATCGACAACCACAGTGTTTTACCAAAGCTGCCCACTTCTGGCAGCGCCATATTCGGCATTTGCCAACTAGGGATCAAATACAAGGATAAAAAAAACAATATGCCCACAAGCGGATAAACTAAAATAGCAAAAGCACGAAGCATCAGCTTTTCGCCGCCCATCATTAAGCCAATCATACCTGCAACCAATACACCAGAAAGCAACACCCGCGAAGGCGACTCCATACCAAGCTGGTTCACCATAAAGCTGTCTACGGTATTGGTTAAACCGACACCATAAATAAGTAAAATCGGAAAAATAGATAAAAAGTACAGTAAAGAGATTAGCCGACCCGCGGTCACCCCAAAATGTTCCTCTACTACATCGGTAAAGTCAGCATCTTTATTTTTTGACGACAGCACAAACCGCGCTAAACCGCGGTGCGCTAAAAAGGTCATTGGAAAGGCCAAGCACGCCATAATAATTAACGGCCAAAAACCGCCAATACCAATATTAATAGGTAAAAATAAAATACCGGCACCAACGGCGGTACCAAATAGGCTTAACGTCCACTGTGTGTCGTGTAAAGTCCAAGAAGACTGTTTTGCTGTAGATGCATTAAAATGCGTAGCATCTTGAGATGGGGGCATAAGCTCACCAGGTTTTTTTTAGAATAATAATGACGGCAAAGCATATAGTTTTTACTTAATGATTTCATTCGATAAACTAGCTTAATATTCGCTTATTTGTAGCGTACCAGTTACGCCTGTAATGAATTTGCAACAGCGTTATAAAAGTGAGCAGAGAATGGCAGTGGCTTTAGCTCAACGTTAAAAATAATAAGCAGGAAAGGTGCACTTAAAAAGGGGGTTAATAGCTTTTCCCCATAAAGTTTAAAGTTTACACACTGCAATCTAGAGTATAATTATTGTAAACTCTACTTTCCACCTAGGTTGTAAAGTGATTAAAAATAGGAGTTTTTGTGATATTTGAAACCTTGTCAGTTAAGCATTTAGCTATGTTATTGCAATTTGAATCAGAAAATAAAGCTTGGTTTGAATCAATGCTGCCGCCGAGAGAGGATTACTTTTATCGCGATTTAGGCATTAAAATGCATATTTATGATGCCATTATAAACATGCAATTAGGTACGCATTATTCGGGTGTGCTTATTGTTAAAGAGCAAATTGTTGCGCGCGCAAATTTAAAAGATATAACAGGGCAAACAAACACTGCCGCAGTGGGTTATCGAGTTGCTAAAAATAGCATAGGTAAAGGCTACGCCAGTTTTTGCCTTAACGAATTAATTAGCATAGCCGCTCAGCATTATGCAGTTAACCAGTTAGAAGCCTTAGTACTAGATAATAACCCCGCCTCAAAAGCCGTACTATTAAAGTGTGGCTTTAAAGTGCAATCCCATAAAGATAACTATATAGCAATAAACGGACTCACATTAGGCGTTACACACTTTTTACGCGCACCGATTTAAGTGTTTTTTGAGGTGAAATTGGAAGATTAAAATATTGTGGTTAACAGCGGTTATTCGTTGGGTTTCGCTTCACTCAACCCAACCTACGGTGTTTAAATTGACATAGAGCTGCTAGTAGCTAAAAGCCCGCAGCTCTAGGCGCTTTATTCTTCAATAGCTGAAACAATAAAATACGGATTTAAATACTCATCTTTGGTGTTATAAATTAGCGGGCTGCCATCAAGTTTAGTCACTTTAGCGCCGGCGATTGCGGCGATTGCATGGCCGGCGCCAGTATCCCATTCACAGGTTGGGCCTAAGCGGGGGTAAATATCAGCACTGCCTTCGGCCACTAAGCACAGCTTTAGTGAGCTGCCTTTTGAAACCATTTCTACCTCGTCAAAGCGTTTTACAAATTCGGCTAAATCGGGTGAGGGGTGTGAGCGGCTGCCAACTACGCGTATTAACCCTGTGTTTGGTTTGGTAGTTACTTTTAGCTCTATGCGCTCATCGCCTTTGTCTTTAAATGCGCCTATGGCTTCGCTTGCTAAGTAAGATACGCCAAGGGCTGGGGCGTCTACTACCGCTAAAACCGGAATGCCATTTTCGATAAGTGCGATATTTACGGTGAATTCACCATTTTTTTTAATAAACTCTTTGGTGCCATCGATAGGATCTACTAGCCAGTAACTTTTCCATGCTTTGCGAACTTCCCAGCTTATATCTGCGTTTTCTTCACTTAATATAGGAATGTCGGGAGTGAGCTGCTGTAGCCCTGCGACAATAATTTTATGAGCTGCTAAGTCGGCGTCGGTTACAGGGCTTTCATCGGCTTTGTATTCAACGTTAAAGTCCTTTTGATAAATTCCCATTATGGCGCTACCCGCTTTGCGGGCAAGGATCAGGGTTTCTTCTAGCAGTTCGGTTTGGTTCATTGGGGTTAACCTATATTATGTGCTGTTGTTTTAGATACGTTATCAGCTGAACAACCGATTGGTCTAGCGTGTTTTTACTGGTATCTAAAATTATTTCTGGATTGATGGGTATTTCGTAACTGGAATCAATGCCGGTAAAGTGTTTAATTTCGCCAGCGCGGGCTTTTTTGTATAAGCCTTTAGGATCGCGGCTTTCGCATACATCGAGTGGGGTGTCGATAAATACTTCAATAAACTCCTTGTCATCTACTAAGCTGCGTACCATGTCGCGCTCTGCTCTAAAAGGCGATATAAACGCAGTAAGCACTAACAAGCCAGCGTCAACCATTAGCTTTGCTGTTTCGCCTACGCGGCGAATATTTTCAACTCGGTCTGCGTCGCTAAAGCCTAGGTCTTTACATAAACCGTGGCGTACGTTGTCGCCATCGAGCAGGTAAGTATGAATACCTTGTTGATTAAGTGCGGCTTCTAGCGCGTTTGCTACAGTGCTTTTACCGGAGCCCGAAAATCCGGTAAACCATATAATAGCGCTCTGATGCTTTTTTTGCTCACTACGTTGTGCTTTAGTGGTTGCGTAGTTATGCCAAACAATATTTTCATCCATAGTGAGTTATCTCTTTATGCTGTGCGTGCCGGTATTAAAACGGAAATACTAGCGGGATCAAGGTTAATACTGTTATTGAATAAATAATAGAAAGGGGCAAGCCCATCACTACATAATCTTTTAAACGATAGTTACCCGCGCTGTAAACCATAAGGTTAGTTTGATACCCAAACGGCGATATAAAACTTGCTGATGCGCCAAACGCAACCGCCATAATAAATGGCAGTGGGTCTACGTTAAAGCCAACGGCAAGTGAATAGGCAACCGGAAACGACAATGCTGCAGCGGCGTTATTGGTTATCAGCTCGGTAAATAATACTGTCATTAAAAATATTGCGATAAAGGCGCTGTATGGGCCAAAGTCGCCAAGTACTACAAACATAGCCGCCGATATTTGCCCAGCAAGTCCGGTGCCTATCATTAGTTTTGCTAAGCCTATGGCGCTGCCTACTACGGCGAGTAACTCAATAGGAAAGCGACGTTTTACTTCGCTAAGCTTAATAGTACCGCAAAGCATAAAGCCAATCAGTAATACTAATAAGCCTTTAACTAGCGGCACTAAGCCAATAATACTTAAGCCCAGTACAGCGGCAAAGCTTAGCAGCACAATGTTTGACTGTTTAGGCGCTAGGTGAGTTTGTAAATCAAACCCCGATATATACACAAATTCGCGCTTTAAATTAGGCAAGCTGTAAAAGTTTTTACCCGGGGCGAGTATTAGTGAGTCGCCTGCTTGTAAGTGCACTTGCCCTAAACCACCTTGCAGGCGATCGTGGCCGCGGCGAATAGCAATAACGGCCGCATGAAACTGCTCTCTAAAGCGGGCTTCTTTTACGGTTTTACCAATAAATTTTGAAGACTGACTTACGACAACCTCTACTAAGTGTTCTATGTCTTTTTGATGATTGTCGTGCACTACTTTTAAACCATCGAAACGCGTAAGTAGGGGGACTGATTTTATATCGCCCACAAAAAGTAATATGTCGTTTTGTTTAATTATTTGCTGTGGCGTGACCGCACAAATACGTTGGTTATCGCGAATTATTTCGCCTAAAAATAAGTCTTTAAGTTCACGCAGGCCATTTTCTTCTACGGTGCGACCAATTAGCTTTGAACCGGCTTGTACTTTACCTTCAAGATAAAAAGGTACGACTTCTTGGTCGCTTTTACCGTTGTCGGGTAAGTATTTTAACATGACTAAAATGGTGATTAAGCCCACGCTTAATGCGCCCAAACCTACTAAGGTAAAGTCAAAAAATCCCAGTGGTGCCATACCCGCATCTACGGCAAAACCATTTACGATTAAGTTGGTAGATGTGCCAATAAGGGTAATAGTGCCGCCTAAAATAGCAGTGTACGATAGTGGTAATAGTAACTTTGATGGTGAGTGATTGGGGTTGTCTTTTATCGCGGTAATTAAGGAAGCAACCACGGCGGTGTTATTGGTAAACGACGATAAAAACGCGGTCGAAAGTCCCAATTTAGTCACTGATTTAACTAAACTACCACTCGATAGCGATTGCGCTAATTTTTGAATAAGGGTGGTTTTTTCAATCGCAATTGACACTAATATTAATAGCACCAAAGTAATTAGCGACGGGTTAGTATAATTAACTAACATGCTTTCTAAATCTATTAGCCCTGCTAAGTAGCTGCTACCAATGGCTCCCACAAATAGCCATGCAGGATTAAGCCGAGTGCCAAAAAGGCACCCGACTAAGGTAAGCATAATGCCTGTTAAAATGAGCTGATCTATCATGCTTTATATCCTATAACAGGCTAAAAAGTATTATAACTTTGATATATCAAGCGCTTGCCAATGCGGAAAGTGCTTGCGTACTAAAGTGTTAAATTCAACTTCAAAAGCACTAAAGTTACTTTGCTGCGCTTGGCTTTGCAGTACTTGCTCTATCATACCGGCTGCAATAGTTAAGTTAGATAAGCGATCGATAAGTATAAACGAGCCGGTTTCGTGATTACTGTGATACTCATCAGCCAAAATAGTTTCGCTAAGTTCTAGCGTTACAATAGCGATTTCGTTTAACTGTAGAGTGTCGCTGCTACCATGCTCTAAGGTATTTACATCGATAGTGTGATCAATCTTAGTAACTTGAGCAGAGGTGTTTTTGCTACCAAGTTTAAAGTTATAGCTTTTACCTAGTTGCAGCGGCGTTTCGTGCATCCATACTAATTTAGCTTGTAGCTGGTTGGTAACTATTGCCGTAGAACTTGCAGGTACAATGACATCGCCTCGGCTAATATCAATTTCGCTATTTAGCGTAACGGTAATTGCTTGGCCAGCTTGTGCACTGTCTAGGTTGCCATCAAAGGTAACAATTTCTTTAATGCTAGAAGTTTTGCCCGATGGTAGTACTTTTATTGCATCGCCCACTTGTAACTTGCCTGAGGCTAGTGTGCCCTGAAAACCGCGAAAGTTTAAGTTAGGACGCGCCACATACTGCACCGGTAAACGTGCTTCAAAGTCAGTGTCGATTTGCGCTGCTGGCGAGTCTTCTAATAACTCTAGCAATGGCTTGTCGGTGTAATAAGGCGTATGTACAGAGCGAGTAACTACGTTATCGCCTTTAAGCGCCGACATAGGTACAAATTTAATGTTACTTACATTAAGTTGCTCGGCAAACTTTAAGTAGTCGGCTTTAATTTTTTCATAAACAGTTTCGTCAAAATCAACGATATCCATTTTATTAATAGCCACAACAAATTGCTTAATACCAAGCGAGTCACAAATAAAGCTGTGGCGCTTAGTTTGTACTTGCACGCCGTAACGCGCATCCACCAAAATAATGGCCACATCGCTGGTTGATGCACCCGTTACCATGTTACGCGTGTATTGCTCGTGCCCTGGGGTGTCGGCAATAATAAACTTGCGCTTAGCGGTTGAAAAGTAACGATACGCTACGTCAATGGTTATGCCTTGCTCGCGCTCAGCTTGTAGGCCATCTACAAGCAATGCTAAATCAAGGTCATCACCTGCGTTACCTACTTTTTCGTTATCTTTATGCAGCGCTGCTAGCTGATCTTCATAAATTTGGTGGCTGTCGTGCAGTAGGCGGCCAATGAGTGTTGATTTACCGTCATCTACGCTGCCACAGGTAAGCATGCGTAATAAGCTTTTGTCTTGCTGACGTGCTAGGTAAGCGTCTATACCGATTGCTTTTACTTCGTTAAATGTGTCGTTATTTTGATTAGCCATTAGAAATACCCTTCACGTTTTTTCTTTTCCATTGAGCCTGCCGAGTCATGGTCAATAACTCGACCTTCACGTTCAGATGACGTAGATAGCAGCATTTCTTCAATAATTTCGGTTAATGAGCTGGCCGTTGATTCCACTGCACCGGTAAGTGGGTAGCAGCCTAAAGTACGAAAACGTACCGACTTCATCATTGGCACTTCACCCTCCAAAAGTGGCATACGCTCATCGTCAACCATAATTAAGGTGCCGTCGCGATCAACCACTGGGCGCTCTTTTGCTAGATACAAAGGCACCATGTCGATGTTTTCTTGATAAATATATTGCCAAATATCCAACTCGGTCCAGTTAGACAGTGGGAATACACGAATACTTTCACCTGGATTTACTTGGCTGTTGTACGTATTCCAAAGCTCTGGGCGTTGGTTTTTAGGATCCCAGCGGTGGTGCTTATCGCGAAATGAGTAAACACGTTCTTTAGCGCGTGACTTTTCTTCGTCGCGGCGTGCGCCACCAAAGGCAGCATCAAAGCCATATTTGTCGAGTGCTTGCTTTAAACCTTGAGTTTTCATTATATCGGTATGTTTACCAGAGCCATGCTCGAATGGGCTTATACCAATTTCCATGCCTTCTGGGTTTTTATGCACTAGTAGCTCAAAGCCGTATTCTTTGGCAATACGGTCACGAAATTCAATCATTTCGCTAAACTTCCAATTAGTGTCTACGTGTAATAACGGAAACGGAATTTTTGCAGGGTAAAATGCTTTACGCGCTAAGTGCAAAAGTACCGACGAATCTTTACCAATTGAGTAAAGCATTACTGGGTTCTCAAACTCAGCGGCGACTTCGCGCATGATTTTGATACTTTCAGCTTCAAGCTGCTGAAGGTGAGTTAAAGCCATTGTTAGTCGTCCTACTAAAATAATTAAAAGTTAAAATCTAATAAATGTATAAAGCTTATGCCACATCGGTAAGTGGTTGCGCAAAACTGCTAGTTTGCGCTTTGGCACCAAACCAATGTAACTCTTGGTGCAAGGATGCTACTTCGCCAATAATAAGCAGCGCAGGAGAAACCACACTGTTACGCGTAATTAAATCGGCAAGCTCGCCCAGCTTTCCAGTAATTACGCGTTGATTTTTACGGGTGCCGTTTTCAATAATGGCAACGGGTGTGTTGGCGTTGCGGCCATGCTTTAAAAGCTCAGCTTGTATATGTGGCGACTTTATCACGCCCATATAAATAGCTAAGGTTTGATTTGGTTTAGCCAGCGATTGCCAATCGAGTTCTTGGCCGTCTTTTTTACAATGCCCGGTTACAAACTGAATCGCTTGTGCGTGGTCACGATGGGTAAGCGGAATACCCGCATAGGCACTGCATCCTGCAGCGGCTGTTATACCAGGTACAATTTGATAATTTACCTTGTTAGCCGCAAGTACTTGTACTTCTTCGCCACCACGACCATAAATAAACGGATCGCCACCTTTAATACGGCATACTTTTTTACCTTGCTTGGCTAAATCGACCAGCATTTGGTTAGTGTCTTGCTGCGCTACGCTGTGATCGCCTAAACGCTTGCCTACACAAATAAGGTCGGCATCGCGGCGCACTAACTCCATGATCTCGTCAGACACTAAATAGTCATAAACCACTACATCGGCTTGTTGCATAAGTTGCAGTGCCTTAAGTGTCAGCAATTCAGGATCGCCAGGGCCTGCACCTACTACATAAACCTCGCCTTCGGGCTCGGCTTTAGCATTTAGCATGTGTTCTAACTGTTGCTCTGCGGCTTGGGTGTCGCCGGTTTGTACTTTACTAACAACAGATGAGTCGAATACGCCTTCCCAAAACTGGCGACGATCGGCAAAGTGCTTAAAGCGTTGTTTTACTTTGCTTCTAAAGCCACCCACAAGCGTTGCCAGCGGGCCAATATGTTGCGGTATTAGGGTTTCTAGTTTTTCGCGTAAACGGCGCGCTAATACCGGGGCAGTGCCTGCGCTGGATATAGCAATTGTGATTGGGTTGCGATCGACAATCGATGGAAATATAAAGGTGCACTTAAGCTGATCGTCAACTACATTAACAAAAATGTTATGAGTATTAGCCAGTTCAAACACTTGGCTATTTACATGCTCTAAATCTGTAGCAGCAATTACCAGCATCATATTTTTTAAATGTTGCTCGCTAAAGTACTCATGTATAAGCGTTACTTTATTTTCGCTAGCAAGTTCAATGAGCTGTTGGCAAAATTTGGGAGCGACTAAAGTAATACTGGCACGCGCTTTTAAAAGCGCGCTGCATTTGCGCAACGCAACATCTCCACCGCCAACAACCAATACAGGTTTGTTGTCGAGTTTGGTAAAGATAGGTAAATACTGCACGTTAATCACACCCCTAAAATAAATGGCTCGTTTAGCCTGATAGCCACAATATAGCGCCACATACTAAGTAAAAAATAATTAAAACCCACTCGTTATAACTAAAAGTTATAACGAGTGGGTTTTTAAGGCCGAAATCTTAATTAGTAAGGCTTTGCGGTCGGTTGCATGTAAAACTAAGGGCTTAGAGTGTTTGGTTATGAGCTATAGCAAGTTTAGGTTACTATAATTACAGGTATTAAATCACGGTATAAATATGATGAGGTTACTATGATTAAACAACAAAAAGAGGCTGCTTTGGCTGTCGCCTTAATGGATTTAACCAGCTTAAATAGCAACGATGATAGTGCCGCTATTAATACGTTAGTGAACAGCATTAACCCTAAATTAGGCACGCCCGCTGCAGTATGTGTTTACAGTGATTTTGTAGCAGAAGCAAAAATAGCCTTAGCTACCAGAGAGCTAAGCCATATAAAAGTAGCCACAGTAACTAACTTTCCAACGGGTGACGCACCTTTAAATACCGTAATAAACGAAACACTAATTGCCATAGAGCGCGGTGCAGATGAAATTGATTTAGTTATTCCATATAAAGCGCTAATAGCGGGTGATAAAAGCCGTGTGCTTAAGTATGTTACCGAGAGCAAAAAAGTCTGTGGGTCGCGCGCTCTACTTAAAGTTATTATAGAAAGCGGCGAGTTACAAACACCTGATTTAATCGCATCAGCCACATTATTAGCTATTAAAGGCGGTGCCGACTTTGTAAAAACCAGTACCGGTAAGGTCGCCGTTAATGCCACGCTTGATGCGACAAAAACTATACTCAATACCATTAAAGAATCGGGCAAGCTAGTTGGCTTTAAAGCGGCGGGAGGAGTTAAAACAGTTGCAGATGCGAGCGATTACTTAACCCTTGCAAGCACTATTATGGGTAATGACTACTTACAAGCAAATACCTTTAGATTTGGCGCATCAAGTTTATTAACTAATGTGTACGCGGTATTAAATGAAGCGTGATAGCGAACAAGAAAAACAACAGTTAGAGCATGAGGCAGCGAGGTTGTTTTTACGTTGTTATGAGCAGCAATATGGCATTCATATGCGCCATATTTGGCATAATGAGCCCAATAAGCCCGACGTTAGCTGCTACAAAGGCGATCAGCAACTTGATATTGAAGTTGCGCATTTATATGCCAGTGAAACCGAAGCAATGGCAGTGCTTGGCCGGCCACTGTCAATTCCAATGCAACGGGCATTGGCCGATATGGCGCAAGCCCCAAGTGAGCAAAGGTTACGCCTAGCGTTAGAGAGATTACTGGAGCAAAAAGCCACTAAATCTTATCATTCAGCGCGAACTTGGTTATTAATTCGCAATGCCAGCACTATTTGGCATAAAGCCGACTTTGATGCTCAGCTTAAAATGATTAGTGTGCCGCAAACGCATGCATTTGAGCAAATTTGGTTGTTATGCGATTTTTATCGTGGCGAGTTGGTACGTTTATTTTGATTTTTTTACGGTAACTCATTGCAGGAATGACTTTTTATTGCATAAATAAATATTAATTTAGCGGGTTAAGTGGTTAAATAATGCGGTGTGTAAATTAACGGTGAAGATTTTATCAGATGACAATCTTTACTCTTGTGTTAATGAACTGCGTAAGTATAATAGGCATCCACTTTGCAGGGGCGTAGTTCCAATTGGTAGAACAGCGGTCTCCAAAACCGACGGTTGGGAGTTCGAATCTCTCCGCCCCTGCCAATATTACTCGCGATGCGGGTAAGTCTGGGGTTAAAAATCGGTTTAAATAAGTCTGTTTTTAAGTTTGGATTTTAATGGATTAACCCTACCATAGCGTAGGGTTGTTGTGTCTGTAGTTAAGGTAATAATATTATGAGCACGAATGTAGAAACGCCATCAAGTGCGATGGAGTCAGTAAAGTGGTTAGTAGCAATAGTGCTACTTGCAGGCGCAGTTGTTGGTAATCACATGTTTGCAGATCAGTCTGTATTACTACGTGCGATTGGCGTTGTAGTTGCAATAGCAGCTGGTTTAGCAATTGCCTCGCAAACAGCTAAAGGACGTACTTTCCTTACTTTTGCTAAAGAAGCAAGAATTGAAGTGCGCAAAGTAATTTGGCCAACGCGTCAAGAAACTACCCACACGACATTAATTGTAATGGTTGCAACAGTGATAATGGCACTTATCCTTTGGGGATTAGATGGCATTTTATTCCGCGCTGTAGGCTTTTTAACTGGATTGGAGATCTGATCCCATGTCGGATGAGAACGAGAACAAAGAAATTAAGTTACGTTGGTATGTAGTACAGGCCTTTTCTGGTTACGAAAAGCGTGTAGCTCAAACGTTAATTGAACATATTAAAATCGAAGGTCTAGAATCGAGCTTTGGTGAGATACTAGTACCAACTGAAGAAGTTGTTGAGATGCGCGCTGGCCAAAAGCGTAAATCTGAGCGTAAATTCTTCCCAGGTTATGTATTAGTACAAATGGATATGAATGACGCAAGCTGGCACTTAGTGAACAGCACAGAACGCGTTATGGGCTTTATTGGCGGTACGTCTGATCGTCCTGCTCCTATCAGCCCTAAAGAAGCTGAGCGCATTCTTAATCGCCTACAAGAAAATGCTGAAGCACCTAAACCTGCTACCTTATTTGAACCAGGTGAAGTTGTTCGTGTTACTGACGGTCCATTTGCTGACTTTAGCGGTGTTGTTGAGGAAGTTGACTACGAAAAGAGCCGCGTTAAAGTGTCGGTACTTATTTTTGGTCGTTCTACACCGGTTGAACTTGAATTTGGTCAAGTTGAACAAGATAAGTAATTGATTAAAAAAGTGATGCTAATTTTTCTATAAAATTTGGCACGAAGCTTGAAAAAGGCCGCTGATTAACTTATAATCAGCGGCCTTTTTGTATTTGGGTAAATTAATTTACGCTACAAAAAGTACGAAACAATTTTTTAAATTGGGGAGCCGTTAGAGTACGCGTCCTCGCGCGCACAAGGCTGAGACCCACTTAATGAGGTATTTATAATGGCTAAAAAAGTTGAAGCTCTAATCAAGCTACAAGTTGCCGCTGGTATGGCTAATCCTAGTCCACCAGTAGGTCCTGCACTAGGTCAACACGGTGTGAACATCATGGAATTCTGTAAAGCGTTTAACGCACGTACAGAGTCTATCGAAAAAGGCGCTCCAGTTCCTGTAGTGATCTCTGTTTACGGTGACCGTTCTTTTACGTTCGACATGAAAACTCCACCTGCAGCATACTTGCTACTTAAAGCAGCTGGCGTTAAATCAGGCTCAGGCCGTCCTAACACTGAAAAAGTAGGCACAGTAACTCGTGCTCAACTTGAAGAGATTGTTGAGACTAAACGAGCTGACCTTACAGCTTCTGATTTAGAAGCTGCGGTTCGCACTATCGCAGGATCTGCTCGTGCGATGGGCTTGAGCGTAGAGGACTAAGAATATGGCTAAATTAACTAAACGTATGCGTACTATCCGCGAAAAAGTGGAAGTAACTAAAGATTACGAAATCAACGAAGCGATCGCGCTTTTAAAAGAGTTAGCGACAGCTAAATTCGTAGAAAGTGTTGACGTTGCTGTTAACCTTGGTATCGATGCTCGTAAATCTGATCAAAACGTTCGTGGTGCAACTGTACTACCTAACGGTACTGGTCGTGACGTTCGCGTTGCAGTATTCACACAAGGCGCTAACGCAGAAGCTGCGAAAGAAGCCGGTGCTGAATTAGTAGGTATGGAAGATCTTGCTGAGCTAGTTAAAAAAGGCGAGATGAACTTTGACGTTGTTGTTGCATCACCAGACGCTATGCGTGTTGTTGGTCAACTAGGTCAAATCTTAGGCCCACGTGGTCTAATGCCAAACCCTAAGACTGGTACAGTAACACCTAACGTTGCTGAAGCAGTTAAAAATGCAAAAGCGGGTCAAGTACGTTACCGTAATGACAAAAATGGTATCATCCATACTACTATTGGTAAGGTTGATTTCACTGCTGAGCAATTGCAACAAAACCTTGAGTCACTAATTGTTGCGCTTAAGAAGGCTAAACCTTCTCAAGCTAAAGGTGTTTACGTGAAGAAAGTAAGCATCTCTACAACAATGGGCGCAGGCGTTGCTGTTGACCAAAACACGTTAAGCACTACTGTAGCTTAATCGGTGTTTACATGGCGTGAAATTTGTACTATAATTTCGCGCCATTTTGTTGATTAATTCGTTTTTCAGCAAAGTAAAGAATTCGGGTTGAAGTCCATAATTTCGTTGCACCTTAGGGTAAATCGATAAATTGGACTTCCGTCCAAGACCGTAGGTGGCTTCGGCCTTAATACTCACCTACGTAGACGGTGTAGACCCCAGATAGATTTTTCCTAATCCTTCTGGCTCTCGCCGTAAAAAGCATCTCTATCTTGTTTGATAGGGAAGAGTAGAACAGGGGACACCGAGTGTCGGTAACCCCATTAAACCAGGAGTAACACCCATGGCTTTAAATCTTCAAGGCAAACAAGCAATAGTTGCTGAAGTCAACGAAGCAGCCAATGGTGCTCTATCTGCAGTTGTTGCAGATTCTCGTGGTGTAACAGTTGGCGCAATCACTGCCCTTCGTAAAGAAGCTCGTGCAAATGGTGTTTGGATGAAAGTTGTCCGTAACACTTTAGCAAAACGTGCTCTTGAAGGAACACAGTTTGAGTGCCTTTCTGATTCATTTGTTGGTCCAAGCTTAATCGCTTTCTCATCAGAGCACCCAGGTGCTGCTGCGCGTATCTTTTCTGCTTTTGCAAAAAAGAACGAGAAATTTGAGCTTAAAACGGCCGCTTTTGAAGGAAATGTTGTTGATGCAGCAATGCTTGCTACATTACCTACATACGACGAAGCTGTTGCACGCTTAATGAGCGCTATGAAAGAAGCGTCTGCTGGTAAATTGTGTAAAACAATTGAAGCAGTACGTGTACAGAAAGAAGAGCAAGCTGCTTAATTTTAAGTTGTTTAATCCCTTTCGGTGTAAAATTTATTTGGACTTAAAGTCCGTTAATTATTAGGAAATTTGAAATGTCTGTATCTAAAGACCAAATCCTTGACGCAATTGCTGAAATGTCAGTAATGGACGTTGTTGCTCTTATCGAAGCAATGGAAGAAAAATTCGGCGTAACTGCTGCTGCTGGTATGGTAGCTGGTCCAGCTGCTGAAGCAGTTGAAGAAAAGACTGAATTTGATGTAATCCTTACTGGCGCTGGCGCTAACAAGGTTTCTGCAATCAAAGCAGTTCGTAGCGCAACTGGCCTAGGCCTTAAAGAAGCGAAAGCTCTTGTTGAAGCTGCACCAACACCTGTTAAAGAAGGTATCTCTAAGGAAGAAGCTGAAGCTCTTGCTAAAGACCTTACTGAAGCTGGTGCTGAAGTTGAGGTTAAGTAATTTAGCTTTTGCTAAGTTCGCTGCCTGAGAAATCAGGCAAGGGCTGGTGATTATTTAATCACCGGCCTTTTTGCGCTATAGAGTGATGCACTCTTTTAGTTCAAATAAAATCTGGTTTTTTCTTTACTTTCAACGCTTTATAGTTTGCTAGTGTTAAAGTGGGACTAAATTAGAACAACAATCAAATGTTGTAAATCTTGGCATAGATGCCAGTTAAGTCTGTTCTTACAAGAACAGGTCGGGTCAAAGATCAGCAAGCTGAGGAACCCCATGGCTTACTCTTATTCTGAAAAGAAACGTATCCGTAAGGATTTTGGTAAACGTCCACAAGTTTTGGATATACCTTTCTTACTATCTACACAGTTAGAATCGTTTAAAAAATTCTTAGTGCCTGACGCTGATGGCGATCATGGTTTGGAAGCAGCCTTCCGTTCTGTGTTCCCAATTAAAAGCTACTCAGGAAATTCTGAGCTGCAATACGTAAGTTATCGTATTGGCGAGCCAGTTTTCGATGTAAAAGAATGTCAAATTCGCGGTGTGACTTATTCTGCTCCACTTCGCGTGAAATTGCGTCTTGTAGTTATGGACAAAGAAGCTCCAGGCACAGTTAAAGACATTAAAGAGCAAGAAGTTTACATGGGCGAAATTCCGCTCATGACCGATACCGGTACCTTTGTAATCAATGGTACAGAGCGTGTTATCGTTTCTCAGCTACACCGTAGCCCTGGTGTATTCTTTGATAACGACCGCGGTAAAACTCACTCATCGGGTAAAGTGTTATATAACGCACGTGTTATCCCATATCGTGGTTCATGGTTAGACTTTGAATTTGATGCAAAAGATAACTTATATGTACGTATTGACCGTCGTCGTAAATTACCGGCGTCTATTATCTTACGTGCACTTGAGTACTCGAGTGAAGACATTCTTGGTATTTTCTTCGACAACACTACGTTTGAAGTAACTGACGGTAAAGTTCTTATGGAACTGGTACCTTCACGTTTACGTGGTGAAACCGCCGCTTTTGATATTAAGAGCGAAGACGGTGAAGTGTTTGTTGAAAGTGGTCGTCGTGTTACGGCTCGCCATATCAAGAACATCGAGAAAAAAGGCATTAAGCAATTAGAAGTACCACATGAGTACATCATTGGTCGTGTATTAGCGAAAAACTATGTTGATGAGTCAACAGGTGAAGTTGTAGCTAATGCAAATGACGAGCTAACGCTTGAATTAATGGCTGAATTGGTTAAAGCCGGTCACACTAAAATTGATACGTTATATATCAATGAAGTGGACAGCGGTGCTTACATGTCAAATACCTTGAACATTGACTCTTCAAGCAGCCGTTTAGAAGCATTAGTAGAAATTTATCGCATGATGCGCCCAGGCGAGCCACCGACGAAAGACGCGGCTGAAGCCTTATTCCAGAACTTGTTCTTCTCAGAAGAGCGCTATGACTTATCAACGGTAGGTCGTATGAAGTTCAATAGCCGTGTTGGTTACGATACCGATACAGGCCCAGGCACATTAAGCAAAGAAGACATCGTGTCGGTTATGAAGGTATTGATTGCTATTCGTAACGGTGTTGGCGATGTAGATGATATTGACCACTTAGGCAACCGTCGTATACGTAGTGTTGGCGAAATGGCTGAGAACCAATTCCGTGTAGGTTTAGTGCGTGTAGAACGTGCTGTACGTGAGCGTTTAAGCTTAGGTGACCTAGATGCGATAATGCCACAAGATCTTATTAACGCTAAGCCTATTTCGGCAGCGGTTAAAGAGTTCTTCGGCTCGTCTCAGTTATCACAGTTTATGGACCAAAATAACCCGCTATCAGAAGTAACGCATAAGCGTCGTATTTCTGCATTAGGGCCGGGCGGTCTAACTCGTGAGCGCGCAGGCTTTGAAGTACGTGACGTTCACGTAACTCACTATGGTCGCGTATGTCCAATCGAGACTCCTGAGGGTCCAAACATCGGTCTAATTAACTCATTATCTACGTACGCACGTACTAATGATTATGGTTTCTTAGAAACACCTTACCGCAAAGTGGTAGACGGTGTTGTAACTGATGAAGTTGATTACCTATCAGCCATTGAAGAAGGTCAGTTTGTTATCGCACAGGCGAACTCAAACTTAACCGAAACCAATGAGTTTGTAGATGAACTTATTCCATGTCGTCACAAAGGTGAATCTACCTTTATGGGACGTATGGACCAGCAATATATGGATGTATCACCACAACAGGTGATCTCTGTAGCGGCAGCACTTATCCCGTTCCTAGAACACGATGATGCTAACCGTGCATTGATGGGTTCAAACATGCAACGTCAAGCAGTACCAACATTGAAAGCGGATAAGCCGTTAGTAGGTACTGGTATTGAGCTAACACTAGCGAAAGACTCTGGTGTTACTATCGTTGCAAAACGTGGTGGTGAAGTAATGTATTGTGACGCAAGTCGCATCGTTGTTAATGTACATGAAGAAGAACGCGTTCCAGGCGAAGCGGGCATCGACATTTACAACTTAACCAAATACACACGTTCTAACCAAAATACATGTATTAACCAAAAACCAACTTGTATGGTTGGCGAACCGGTTACTCGTGGCGATGTGTTAGCAGATGGTCCTTCGACTGACTTGGGCGACTTAGCTCTTGGTCAAAACTTGCGCGTGGCATTTATGCCATGGAATGGTTATAACTTCGAGGATTCAATCTTACTTTCAGAGCGCGTAGTTGAAGAAGATCGTCTAACGACTATCCACATTCAAGAACTACAGTGTATTGCCCGTGATACTAAATTAGGTTCTGAAGAGATCACTGCAGATATCCCGAATGTGGGCGAATCTGCACTAGGCAAGCTTGATGAATCAGGCGTTGTTTATATTGGTGCTGAAGTTAAAAGCGGCGATATTCTGGTAGGTAAAGTGACTCCGAAAGGCGAAACGCAATTAACTCCTGAAGAGAAGCTACTACGAGCTATCTTCGGCGAAAAAGCGTCTGACGTTAAAGACAGCTCTTTACGTGTACCAAATTCTGTAACTGGTACTGTAATTGACGTGCAAGTTTTCACCCGTGATGGTGTTGAAAAAGATAAGCGTGCGTTAGAAGTTGAAGAAATGCAGCTTCGCGATGCGAAGAAAGACTTCAACGAAGAGTTCCGTATTCTAGAAGCTGGTGTATTAGACCGTGCGCGTAAGTTACTTATCGCAGCTGGCTTTGATGAAGACAAATTAGCGTTATTAAATGCTGAGAAGCTACTTACGCAAAGCCTTGCTGAAGAAGACAAGCAAGCTGAGCTTGAGCAATTAGCAGCCCAGTATGACGAGCTTAAAGCTGAATACGATAAGAAGTTTGAAAACAAACGTCGTAAAATCACTCAAGGCGATGACCTAGCACCTGGCGTACTTAAGATTGTTAAAGTATACCTAGCTGTTAAGCGTTGTATCCAACCGGGTGATAAAATGGCGGGTCGTCATGGTAACAAAGGTGTTATCTCGACTATCGTACCAGTAGAAGATATGCCATACGATGATAAAGGTCGTACGGTAGATATCGTACTTAACCCACTGGGTGTACCATCACGTATGAACATCGGTCAGATCCTTGAAACACATATGGGTCTAGCTGCACGTGGTATTGGTGAACGCATTGAAGAAATGATGAAAGAGCAACGTGAGCTGCATGAGTTACGCGCCTTCATCAAGCAAGCCTACGAAATTGGCGAATCTCGTCAAGTAGTAGACATTGATAGCTTTACAGATGACGAAATTCGTCGTTTGGCTGAAAACTTAAAAGGTGGTTTACCAATAGCTACTCCAGCATTTGATGGCGCGAAAGAAAACGAAATCAAAGACATGCTAGAGCTTGCGGGCTACCCAAGAAGTGGTCAGGTTACACTTTATGATGGCCGTACTGGCGATCAGTTCGAACGTCAAGTAACCGTTGGTTACATGTACATGCTGAAACTGAATCACTTAGTTGATGACAAAATGCATGCGCGTTCTACTGGTTCTTATAGCCTTGTTACTCAGCAGCCGCTGGGTGGTAAAGCACAGTTCGGTGGCCAGCGTTTTGGTGAGATGGAAGTATGGGCACTTGAAGCTTACGGTGCTGCTTACACTCTACAAGAAATGCTAACAGTGAAATCGGATGACGTGAACGGTCGTACTAAGATGTATAAAAACATCGTTGATGGTAACCATAAAATGGAACCAGGTATGCCAGAATCGTTTAACGTATTGTTAAAAGAAATCCGCTCACTGGGTATCAACATCGAGTTGGAAGAAAATTAAGCCAATTAGATGCTGCAGTTAACGCTGCAGCATCTGTTACGGCCGAATAGAATGTAGGGACGAGACTACCCGTCCTCAAGATTAACTCCGACAGGAGAGCTAAGGTGAAAGACTTACTTAAGTTTCTGAAGCAACAAAATAAGACCGAAGAATTCGATGCAATTCGCATTGGTCTTGCTTCACCAGACATGGTTCGTTCGTGGTCATACGGTGAAGTAAAGAAACCTGAGACTATTAACTACCGTACTTTCAAGCCTGAGCGCGATGGCTTATTCTGTGCCCGTATTTTCGGCCCAGTGAAAGATTATGAATGCTTATGTGGTAAATATAAGCGTCTTAAACACCGCGGTGTGATCTGTGAGAAGTGTGGCGTTGAAGTTACACTCACTAAAGTGCGACGCGATCGTATGGGTCATATTGACCTTGCGAGCCCAGTTGCGCATATTTGGTTTTTAAAATCATTACCGTCACGTATCGGCTTAATGCTAGATATGACGCTTCGTGATATTGAACGTGTTCTTTACTTCGAATCATTCGTAGTAACTGAGCCTGGTATGACAACGCTTGAGCGTGGTCAGCTATTAGGTGAAGAAGAATACTTAGATGCACTTGAAGAGCATGGTGATGAATTTGAAGCTAAGATGGGTGCTGAAGCAGTTTTAGACTTGCTTCGTGAACTCGATCTTGCACAATTAATTGCTGAAATGCGTGAAGAGTTACCAACAATTAACTCTGAAACTAAGCGTAAAAAAATCACCAAACGTCTTAAGTTAATGGAATCGTTCCACCAATCAGGTAACAACCCTGAGTGGATGATCATGACAGTACTTCCAGTATTGCCACCTGATCTACGCCCATTAGTACCACTAGACGGTGGTCGTTTTGCGACGTCTGATCTAAATGACCTTTACCGTCGTGTTATTAACCGTAATAACCGTCTTAAGCGTCTATTAGATTTAGCAGCACCAGATATTATCGTACGCAACGAAAAACGTATGTTACAAGAAGCGGTAGATGCGCTACTTGATAACGGTCGTCGTGGTCGTGCAATTACAGGTTCTAACAAACGTCCTCTTAAATCTCTTGCCGATATGATCAAGGGTAAGCAAGGTCGTTTCCGCCAGAACTTACTTGGTAAGCGTGTGGATTATTCAGGCCGTTCTGTAATTACAGTGGGTCCTACACTTAAGCTTCACCAATGTGGTCTTCCTAAGAAGATGGCACTTGAGCTATTCAAACCATTTATCTATGGCAAATTAGAGCGTCGCGGCATGGCTACGACAATCAAAGCTGCGAAGAAGATGGTTGAACGTGAAATGCCGGAAGTATGGGATGTGCTTGACGAAGTAATTCGTGAACATCCAGTATTACTTAACCGTGCACCAACACTTCACCGTTTGGGTATCCAAGCGTTTGAACCTGTGCTTATCGAAGGTAAAGCGATTCATTTGCATCCATTAGTATGTGCGGCCTACAACGCCGATTTCGATGGTGACCAAATGGCGGTACACGTACCGCTAACAATTGAAGCGCAGCTTGAAGCTCGTGCCTTAATGATGTCTACAAACAACATTCTATCTCCTGCGAATGGTGAGCCAATCATCGTTCCTTCACAGGATGTTGTATTGGGTCTTTATTACATGACTCGTGACCGTATTAACGCTAAAGGCGAAGGCGCGATATTTAAAGATCCAAAAGAAGCAGAAAAAGCATACCGTAGTGGCAATGCAGACCTTCACGCAATTGTGAAAGTACGTATTAGTCAATCAGTTAAAAACGAAAACGGCGTAGTAGAAGATACTATCACTGTTATCGATACAACTGTTGGTCGTGCAATTCTGTCGCTAATTTTACCAAAAGGCATGCCGTATGAGTCAATCAATCAGCCGCTAGGTAAAAAGCAGATTTCTGGCTTAATTAATGAGTGTTACCGTCGTCTTGGTCTTAAAGACACAGTTATGTTTGCTGACCAAATTATGTACACCGGTTTCCATTATGCAATGAAGTCAGGTGTTTCAATCGGTATTGATGACTTAGTTATCCCACCGGTTAAAGCGCAGATCATTGAAGCAGCTGAAGCTGAAGTTACTGAAATCAACCAACAATTCCAATCAGGTCTTGTAACGGCTGGTGAAAAGTACAATAAAGTTATCGATATTTGGTCACGTGTAAATGAAAACTTATCACGTGAGATGATGTCTAACTTGTCGAAAGACACAGTTATTAATGCACAAGGTGAAGAAGTAGAGCAAGCGTCATTTAACTCAGTGTTTATGATGGCCGACTCAGGTGCTCGTGGTAGTGCTGCTCAGATCCGTCAGTTGGCGGGTATGCGTGGTCTAATGGCACGTCCAGATGGTTCAATCATCGAGACACCAATCACAGCTAACTTCCGTGAAGGTCTAAACGTACTTCAGTACTTCATCTCAACGCATGGTGCGCGTAAAGGTCTTGCCGATACAGCACTTAAAACAGCTAACTCTGGTTACCTAACGCGTCGTCTAGTAGACGTTGCACAAGATTTGGTAATCAATGAAGATGACTGTGGCACAGAAGATGGCTTAACAATGAAACCGCTTATTGAAGGTGGTGATGTTGTAGAAGCGCTTCGTGAACGTGTTCTAGGTCGTGTTGTTGCTGAAGATATTGTTATTCCAGGTACTAATACAGTACTTGTTGAACGTAACATTATGCTTGACGAAAAACTGTGTGACCTTTTAGAAGAGCATTCAGTAGATGAAGTTCGCGTACGTTCTGTTATCACGTGTGATAATGACTTTGGTGTTTGTGCTAACTGTTACGGTCGTGACCTAGCACGTGGCCATATCATCAACGCAGGTGAATCAGTAGGTGTTATCGCGGCACAATCAATTGGTGAGCCAGGTACACAGTTAACGATGCGTACATTCCACATCGGTGGTGCGGCATCTAGAGCGTCTGCTGAGAATAATGTACAAGTTAAAACTAACGGTACATTAAAGCTTCACAACGCTAAGTACGTATTAAATACAGACGGTAAGATTGCTATTATTTCGCGTTCTACGGAAATTACTATCATTGATAGTTATGGCCGTGAAAAAGAGCGTTATAAAGTACCTTACGGTGCAGTATTAACAGTACAAGACAATGCAGAAGTTCAAGGTAACGACATCGTTGCTACTTGGGACCCGCATAGTCACCCAATCGTACTTGAGCATAAGTCAAAAGTATCGTTCAGCGATATCGATGACTCGAATACTGAAACACAGACAGATGAACTAACCGGTTTAACCCGTATAGTTGTTAAAGATCTTTCTAAAGCGAATGCGAAAGAACCTAAGCTTATCATTGAAAGTGAAGAGCGCGGCTTACAAGAAACACGTCTACCTTCATTCACTACGATTGAAGTAATTGACGGCACGACAGTAAACCCTGGTGACGTATTAGCACGTATTCCGCAAGAAGGTTCGAAAACTCGTGATATCACGGGTGGTCTACCACGCGTAGCCGATTTATTCGAAGCTCGTAAACCGAAAGAACCAGCTATTTTAGCTGAAGTTACCGGTACAATTAGCTTTGGTAAAGAGACTAAAGGTAAGAAGCGTTTAGTTATTACACCAGATGAAGGTGATCATTACGAAGAGATGATCCCTAAATGGCGTCAACTTAACGTGTTTGAAGGTGAACGAGTGTCTAAAGGTGAAGTTATCGCCGATGGTCCAGAATCACCGCATGACATCTTACGCTTACGTGGTGTGACTCATGTTGCTAACTACATTGTTAACGAAGTGCAAGAGGTTTACCGTTTGCAAGGCGTTAAGATCAATGACAAGCACATTGAAACTATTATTCGTCAAATGTTACGTAAATGTACCATTATGCACGGTGGTGATACTGACTTCTTAGCCGGTGAGCAAATTGAAGTGGCACGCGTTAATATCGCAAACCGCGACCTTGAAGCTCAAGGTAAGATCCCAGCTAAGTTTGAAATCCAGTTAATGGGTATCACAAAAGCATCACTAGCAACAGAATCTTTCATCTCTGCAGCCTCTTTCCAAGAGACAACACGTGTTTTAACCGACGCAGCAGTGAATGGTAAGAGCGATGAGTTACGCGGTCTGAAAGAAAACGTAATAGTGGGTCGTTTGATCCCAGCCGGTACCGGCTTTTCGTATCATCAAGAACGTATGGCTCGCCGTAAGCAAAGAAATGTAGTAGAAGAGCAGACTGTAAGTGCAGAAGAGGCAACTCAAGCGCTAACTGATGCTTTAAATGCGGATTTATCTGGAAATTAATAAACTAAACCAAATCAATAGATTAGGTTTTCGCAAGGTAGATATCTTCTACCTTGCGAGCGGTTTAGGTTGACAGGTCAATCTTTGCTCATTAAAATTCCGCCACCCATTTACCTGTGCGTTTAAAACAAACTTGTAAAAACGGGCGGATTTTTTATTTTTTCAGTAGTAATTCTAATTTCAGGAGCTATTTAAATGGCAACTATTAACCAGCTAGTGCGTAAGCCACGCCGTAGCAAGGTTACGAAAAGTAACTCAGCTGCGCTTAAAGCGTGTCCGCAAAAGCGCGGTGTATGTACTCGCGTATATACAACTACACCTAAGAAACCAAACTCGGCGTTACGTAAAGTAGCTCGTGTACGTTTAACTAACGGTTTCGAAGTAACTTCATACATTGGTGGTGAAGGTCATAACCTTCAAGAGCACAGTGTAATCCTAATCCGTGGTGGTCGTGTTAAAGATTTACCAGGTGTGCGTTTTCACACCGTTCGTGGTGCACTTGACTGTGCAGGCGTTAGCGATCGTCGCCAAGCTCGTTCTAAATACGGTACTAAACGCCCTAAAGGCTAATAGTTCTCCGTTAGTAAGGCCAAGCACTAAATATTTTTAATTATTGTTTTGGGTTATTGACTCGATAAGAGCAAACCTGAATAAACCGGAGATACAAAATGCCTAGAAGACGCGTAATAGGTCAACGTAAAATTCTTCCAGATCCTAAGTTCGGATCGGAGCTTCTTGCGAAATTCGTAAACATCGTAATGTTAGATGGCAAGAAATCTACTGCTGAAAAAATCGTTTATGGTGCGCTAAATGTGGCTGCTGAGAAATCAGGCAAGTCGCACCTAGAAATCTTTGAAACGGCACTTGATAATATCCGCCCACAGGTAGAAGTTAAATCTCGCCGTGTTGGTGGTTCAACTTACCAAGTACCAGTTGAAGTACGTCCAGTTCGTCGTAACGCATTAGGTATGCGTTGGTTAGTAGACGCTGCTCGTAAGCGTGGCGAAAAATCTATGGGCTTACGTTTAGCTCAAGAAATCGTTGACGCTGCTGACAACAAAGGCACTGCGGTTAAGAAACGTGAAGACGTTCACCGTATGGCTGAAGCGAATAAAGCATTCGCTCATTACCGTTGGTAATCTGCCCTTAACCTTTAAGAGGATTTTATGGCACGTACAACTCCACTTGAGCGCTATCGTAATATCGGTATTTGTGCTCACGTAGATGCAGGCAAAACCACCACAACAGAACGTATTCTGTTTTACACGGGTCTTTCTCATAAGATCGGTGAAACGCATGATGGTGCTGCAACTATGGACTGGATGGAGCAGGAACAAGAGCGTGGTATCACAATCACTTCTGCTGCAACTACGTGTTTCTGGAAAGGGATGGACGCTCAATTTGACGCTCATCGTATCAATATTATTGATACTCCAGGACACGTTGATTTCACTATCGAAGTAGAGCGTTCTTTACGCGTATTAGATGGTGCGGTAGTTGTTCTTTGTGCTTCATCTGGTGTACAGCCGCAAACTGAGACAGTTTGGCGTCAAGCGAACAAATACGAAGTTCCAAGAATGATCTTCGTAAACAAAATGGATCGCACAGGCGCTGACTTCTTTGCAGTTGTTGACCAGGTGAAATCTCGTCTTGGAGCAACGCCTGTTCCAATTCAGTTGCCAATAGGCGCTGAAGACGGCTTTAAAGGTGTTATTGACCTAATCAAGATGAAAGCTATTAACTGGAACGAAGCGGACCAGGGAATGACTTTCACTTATGAGGCAATACCGGCAGAACTTCAGGAATTAGCCGATGAATGGCGCTCTCATTTAGTTGAAAGTGCTGCAGAAGCTACTGAAGAACTAATGGATAAATACTTAGAGGGTGAAGAGTTAAGTGAAGCCGAAATAAAAGAAGCTTTACGCCAACGTACATTAGCAAACGACATTGTTCCTATGACGTGTGGTAGCGCATTTAAAAACAAAGGTGTTCAAGCGGTGCTTGATTGCGTTGTTGAATACATGCCTGCCCCAACGCAAGTGAAACAAATTCAAGGTATCCTAGAAGATGGTACCGAAGAAGAGCGTCCTGCTGATGATAAAGCGCCGTTTGCTGCACTTGCATTTAAAATTGCAACGGACCCGTTTGTTGGCACCTTAACTTTTTTCCGTGTTTACTCTGGTACAGTTAAACAGGGTGACGCGGTATACAACCCAGTTAAAAGTAAGCGTGAGCGTCTTGGTCGTATCGTACAGATGCATTCAAACTCACGTGAAGAGATCAAAGAAGTCTTCGCAGGCGACATCGCGGCGGCTATTGGTCTCAAAGACGTAACAACAGGTGAAACACTGTGTGATCCGAAATCCATTATTACGCTTGAGCGTATGGAATTTCCTGAACCAGTAATCTCTGTTGCGGTTGAGCCTCGCACAATCGCTGACCAAGATAAGATGGGGATCGCGCTGGGTAAACTAGCGGCTGAAGATCCATCTTTTCGTGTACAAACCGACGAAGAATCGGGTCAGATTATAATATCTGGCATGGGTGAACTTCACCTCGATATCCTCGTCGAACGTATGAAACGTGAATTCAGTGTTGAATGTAACGTTGGTAAGCCGCAGGTTGCATACCGAGAAGCTATCCGTTCAACTGTTAAAGTTGAAGGTAAGTTTATACGTCAATCAGGTGGTCGTGGTCAATATGGTCACGTCTGGCTTAAACTTGAACCGATGGATATTACGGATGACGAAGCACCAATTTACGAGTTCGTTAACGAAACTGTAGGTGGTTCTATTCCCAAAGAATACGTCCCTGCGGTAGACAAAGGCATCCAAGAGCAAATGTCTCAAGGTGTGCTGGCAGGCTACCCATTACTTGGCGTTAAAGCGACTTTATATGATGGTTCATTCCATGATGTAGACTCGAATGAAATGGCATTTAAAATAGCAGGTTCATTGGCAATGAAGCAAGGCGCGCTGCAAGCGAGCCCAGTACTTTTAGAGCCAGTAATGAAGGTTGAAGTACTCACTCCTGAAGCAAACATGGGTGATGTAGTTGGTGACTTAAACCGTCGCCGCGGCATGATCGAAGGCATGGAAGATGCATTAGGTGGACTGAAGCAAATTAATGCACAGGTTCCCCTTTCTGAAATGTTTGGTTATGCTACTGACTTACGATCTGCAACACAGGGTCGTGCTTCATACTCTATGGAGTTTTTGAAGTACGCCGAAGCATCGAAACATGTTGCAGAGACAATAATTTCAGCTCGCGCTGTAATATGATTTTTAGCTTGTTTAACTCAATAGTGAGTTAGACTTTAATTTCTTTATAGGAATTTTTTAAGATGGCAAAAGCAAAGTTTGAACGCGTAAAACCGCATGTAAACGTAGGTACAATCGGCCACGTTGACCACGGTAAAACTACACTAACTGCAGCAATCACTAACGTACTTGCAAAAGTATACGGCGGTGTTGCTAAAGATTTCGCATCAATCGATAACGCTCCAGAAGAGCGCGAACGTGGTATCACTATTTCAACGTCTCACGTTGAATACGATACACCTACACGTCACTACGCACACGTAGATTGTCCTGGTCACGCCGATTATGTTAAAAACATGATCACTGGTGCTGCTCAAATGGA
>NZ_JAATTW010000043.1:0-27249 GCF_013414205.1 Pseudoalteromonas sp. MIP2626 | reverse complement strand
ATCCAATCGTTCTTGGTCGAAAGATCGGATCTCGGAACAGGCATTTAGTTCAATTTTCTTAAACGAGATTCAGGTTAATTAAGATCACAGACCCATTAAGCTACTCGCCAAAGTACCCACCAAGCCGGTAGCGCTCTTTATTGAGTGTTGATGCAGTAACCGAAGCTAAGCTTTTAAAAAATGAAGGTTTAAATGAGGGGAGTAACTGAGAGTTTAAAATTGTCTGATGTAGATAAATTAATAATCAACCTTATTAGCAACGATCCTCATATTACAAACGCACAGTTAGTTGTCGCTAGCGAAACGTCGTTGAGCGCCATCTAAAGGCGGATTAAGGTTTTAAAAGAAGCTGGGCTGGTGAAGCGAATTGGCGCTAAAAAACGGGTTATTGGCAACTTAATACCTAATGCTCAAAAAACCAATAGCTTGTAAGAGATTTTAACAAGGTTTAACCACAACGATAGATAACTTCTTATAAAGCGCTGTAGCAGGCTGTGAAGGGCTTTTATGGGGGGATCTACCTTAGTAAATAATACTAAACTTGTATTGCTTTAGATTATTGAAAGTAAGTTGAGATTTGATACGTTTGTAAGGTTGCTGCTTAGCGATGAGATAAAGCAGTAAGTAGATACGAAGTAAACATTAAGCCAGCGCTAAGGCTGGCTTAATGTTTACTACAATAGCTTAAGTGCGGCTATTAACCGCTAACAAAAGGAAAGCTTAAATACAGCTGTATAATGAGTGCGTTGGTAATATCAATGAAGAATGCGCCGACTAAAGGTACTACTAAAAATGCCTGTGGTGAGGGGCCGTAACGAGATACTAAAGATTCCATATTTGCTACTGCGGTAGGGGTTGCGCCTAAACCAAAACCACAATGACCGCCCGCTATTATTGCGGCGTTGTAGTTTTTACCCATTACTCTAAAGGTAATAAAGTAAGCAAACAGCATTAGCATAACGGCTTGTACTAAAATCATAAATATCATTGGGCCGGCTAAACTCAGCAGTTCCCATATTTTTAACGACATTAAAGCCATGGCTAAAAACATTGATAGCGCCATAGTGCCCCATAAGTCTATACAGGCGCGGCTTACCTTATAAATTTTAGAAAATTCAGTAAGGTTAGTAATAAAAACACCAAATAATAATGGGATTAAAAATGCTGGTAAAATAACGTCAATTGCTTTTAATGCGTCGTAGCCCATGCGGCCTAAGTACATACATAATAATATAACAAACAAGGTTTCCATCATTTTACGCGGTGTTACTAGGTCGTGATCATCTGGATCGAAGGTAACTGTGTCATCGCGCTCTTCATGGTATGAAGTGTCTGCTTTTAAGTTATATTTATTAATGAGGCGTCTGCTGACAGGGCCGCCAACTAAGCCACCAAGAATAAGCCCAAGCGTAGCGGCTGCCATTGCCAGTTCAAATACGCTACTTTGCATACCATATTCATTAATAAATAAATCAGCGTACGTAGCACCACTACCATGGCCACCAGAGAGTGTTACAGAGCCGCCAATTAAGCCCATTAAAGGCTCCATACCGGTTGCTACCGCAATAGATATACCTAAGGCATTTTGCACCAATAAATAAATTGTTGCGACGCCCAAAAACAGCGCGACTTTAGGGCCACCTTTAATTAATAAGCTAAAACTCGCACCCAAACCAACAGTGGTAAAAAACATGGTCATTAATGGGGTTTTAAAAGTCATATCGAATTGAAAGTTAATATCAAAGTAAACGTGCAGAATGGCCGCAATAATAGAAAAGGCAATACCACCCACAACGGGTTCAGGAATGTTGTTGTCTTTAAGAAAAGCAATTTTGCTATTGAGATAATAGCCTGCAAAAAGTATTAACAAAGAAACTAACAAGGTTTCTATAATAGAAATTTCAATATTCATAAGCGCATTTAACCTTTTTAATACGGTATATTTTTGTTTGCACATGAACCAAAGTTTGACCGTGAAGAGGTAATCAACAGATTAGCAGTTCAAAACTTTAGAGCGCCATAAGCAAAAGCAGTACCTTGCAACTTAGCAAATCATTAATAAAAAACAGGCAAAGTTTAATTTTGAGGGCAGGAGCTTAGCATATACCGGTTACCGATCAAGATGCATATTTTAAGTTTGTATACTATTTTGCAGCAAACACAGCCATAAAGTAATTCTTATTCATTAGTTTTAATGTGGTTGTATTTTTTTACAACAAACAAAGTTGGGTGTAATTGTTAAAAGTTGAATAGATAAAGGGACAGTTCATTTTTATTCGTTACGTGTTTGGGCTAATTTATAGCGGGTTATTAACTTTAAAATTGAATCTATAATTAATTGTTGTAAGCATATTTTAAACTTAATGCTGAGCTTTAATGTGCTGTGGCTTTACACAATGCTTATATTTTTTGAACGCAATTTAAACTATGCATGTTATACCTAATGGTTATACAAAATCACTAAAATAAGCCTCAATATAAGGTGTTATTCACCCTAGAGCATAAATATGGATTTATTGGCTACAGAGTTTATTACTCCCTGTATAGCGCTGTTACTTATTGTACTTGCAGGTTTTACATCGTTTGTATCTGCCGCGTTTGGTGCCGGTGGCGGGCTGATGTTATTAGTTGTTATGGCATCAATTATGCCAATGACGGTCGTGGTGCCAGTGCATGGCTTAGTACAATTAGGATCGAATGCAAATAGACTAGTGTTGAGCATTAAACATATAGATAAAAGTATGTTTATTTACTTTACGCTTGGTGGGTTGGTTGGCGCTGGCATTTCTAGCACTGTAGTTAATGATATTCAGTTAGATGGTATGAAGTTGGCGGTTGCGGTATTTGTGGTTTATTTATTATGGGGTAAAACGCCTAAATTTAAAAACGACTCAAAGCTGGGGCGTTTAGTTGCGGGTTTAATAACGGCATTTATTTCTATGTTTGTTGGCGCAAGTGGACCGCTAGTAGCGAGTTATTTGCATATTAATAATTATGACAAATTAAAGTTCACTGCAACGTTTTCTAGCATTATGACCCTACAGCATGTGTTAAAGGCGTTTGTTTATACTGTTATTGGGTTTAACTTTTGGCAATGGTTGCCATTGGTGATAGGTATGATTGCCAGTGGTGCGCTAGGCACCTGGTTAGGTATTTATTTACTTAAACGTATGCCTACAGCACGTTTTAAAGCTATTTTTAAGGTTATATTAACACTTATGGCTTGCCAATTGGCTTGGCAAGGCATAAGTGAAATATTGCTATAAGCAGATTATTTTACCGCAGCTTTAATAGGGCTGTCGCCATCAAAAAGCTCAAAAATACAACTGCTATTACATTGGTTTTGCGCAATGTTAAATAAAACATGAGCAACGTTTTCTCGGCTTATTTTTGCATTTGAACGATCGCTTGGTCGTGTTGTGCTAATAAGCATTGATGCAGCTTCGTTGGTTAATGCACCCGGTCGTACAATGGTATAACTAAGGCCGCTATTTATTAGGTATCTGTCTGCCATGTGTTTAGCTACTAGGTAAGGTTTTAGATCACTTTGAATTGCATCAGGATCGTCAGCACCTAACGAGCTCACCATAATAAAGTGTTTAACACCGTGCTCTTTTGAAAAGTTAATTGCCTTAGTAGCAGCCCACAGATCAATTAATAAGGTTTTATCAGCACCTGTACCGCCGCCTGAGCCAGCAACAAATATAACTTGCTCACAGTCTTTTACTACGTCACTAAAATCGCTTTCTAAATCTTGTTCGATAATAGTTAAATGTACGCTATTTAAATCACTTAGTTTATTTTTATTGCGCACTAAAGCGATTACATTATGCTCATGCTGGAGTAATAACTCGGTAGTCATTTTACCAATTTGCCCGCTTGCGCCAATAATTAAGGTTTTACTCATCATTAACTCCTAAATTTGTTTGCTATTTCAGCTTACAGTAGATCGTGACTCGTTGGTATACCTTTCAAGTATAGCTAACTGATTAAATTTTATTACGAATTAAATCACGCACTATAAAACGAGCAGGGTGAATAGCTTGGCTTACACGCTCGCTGAGCGGGCGCGGCTCGTTGTTTAAACTGCTAATTAAGTGTTCACTGCAAAGTGGCGCACTGCATAAAGCACGTGCACCAAAGCCGGTGAAAATATGTAGCCCTTGTTGTTTTTTACTTAGGGCTTGGTACTGATAGCGTTTACCTAAACGTAAATTAGCAAAGGCAGTTAGGTAATCGCTTTGCTCTACCCACTCTCCTGCCATAGGTAAGTGATCAATAAAACTACAACGCACTGCGGCTTTTGCTGCGGTTATATTGCCTAAGCTAGTTGCAAAATTACAGTGGCCGTAAAAGTTGAGTAATTGCTCGCGATTACTAAGGTTGTCTTGCTCAGTTACTTGTCGGCTTTTGGTGTTTTTTTCAAACGTTGCCCCCATGCAATGATGATCTAAATAAGCGGGTGTAAAATAGCCTTTATGGCACAGCACTGTTTTTAGTTTAGTTGACTGCTCACTTGCCTGCACATGCGATACTTGCCCGCGTACACCAACGATTGGTAGTGCTTTAGTTTGTGCAAATGCATCGCTGTGCTCACCTGCACATATAATTACATCGCTAAAGGGGCCAAACTGTTTGCCGTTACTAAAAAGTAGCCAGCCGTTGCTGGTTTTTTTTAACTGTTCTATATGGCAGTTAAAAGTACTTTTATAAGGCGCCAAACAATGGGCGGCGCTCAACATAGCATTAACTAGTTGTGGTGGGTTTACCCAGCCACCTTGTTCAAAATATACGCCAGAATAACCAGTAGTAACTCCGGCTATAGTATCTCCTTGCTCTGCGGTTACGTTACGCATTAATGTTTGTGGCCATAATTGCTGCTGGGCTAAATTTTCATGGCGATCAACGAGTGGCTGTTTTACTGCATGCTGCAATACACCGCACCAGCTATGATCAAAACTAAAGCCATCATTGAGTAACTGTTTATAAAGCCGTTTGGCATATAAAAAGCTATGCGCAAATAACTCGCTGTGTGGGGAGTTTTTTGCTTGTAAATGAGGGTATACCGCCCCTTGCACGTTGTGCGATGCCCCCATAGCGGGTGCAGCATCTTGGCAAAATAATTGGCTGCTAATACCTCGCTTAGCTAGGCTGTATAAAATACAGCTGCTGGCAATACCACCACCAATTACCGCCACATTACTAAGCGGGCTTACATCGTGATTAAAATAACTTGGCGCCGATTGCGTATCGTTAGTGTGTTTTAATGTGCCAATTAGCATGCTACGTTTGTGCGCAAATCCTTTAACTTTTTGCATGGTAAAGCCTGCATCACTTAACCCACGACGAACAAAGCCGGCAGCGGTAAAGGTAGCAAGGGTGGCTCCTACTTTTGAAATGTTAACCATGGCATTAAACAGGCTTTGCTGCCACATGTCAGGGTTTTTACTCGGTGCAAAACCATCTAAAAACCAAGCATCTACTATACCTGAGCGCGGATAGCTCATTGTTTTAATCGATTCCAGTGCATCACCAAAATATAAATCGAGCACGATTGTCCCATTATTAAATTCAAGTCGATGGCAGCCTGCTAAATTAATGGGATACTGGCTGATAAGTTGCTCACTTAATAAATTAAGTTCAGGCCATGCTGTTAATATTTTGCTTAAGTCGCTTACACTTAATGGGTGTTTTTCAAAGGCAATAAAGTGTAGTCGCTTTACACCATAGTTTAGTTGCTTTTGAACTTGTTGGCGTGCAAGGTGGTCAGTAAAGTGCTGGCATGTATTTAAAAAGTTAAGGCCAGTGCCAAAACCGGTTTCGGCTATAACAAAATGTGCTTGGTCATGGCTTTGTAACCGTGTATCTATATTGTTTTGCTGATAAAACACATAATAAGATTCAGCTAAGCCATTATCGTCAGAATAATAAATATCATCGAAGTCATTGGCAACAGGTGTGCCTTGGTGGTTAAAGTGAATGTTGGCGTTTTTTATCATGACCCATTTAATTTTAGAGATGAAATTTTTTAATTATTTTACGTGTTTTCTTTGAAATAGTCTGGCGTTATTTATAAGCTAGCAGTTCAGAGTACAAGTGTACGCTAGAAAGCTGACCACTTAGGTGATTAAATTCGCGTAAAATAGAACGCAATTAAGTATTAAGCTAAGGGAATTACCCATGAGAAGAGCCGTAATTACAGGTATCGGTGTTGTATCAAGTATTGGTAACAACAAAGAAGAAGTATTAGAATCGTTAAAAACAGGCCGTAGTGGCATTGCGTTTAACCAAGAATTTGCCGATTACAAGCTACGTAGCAACGTGTCGGGCAAAATTGATATTGACGTTAAAGAACATGTTGACCGCAAAGCAATGCGTTTTATGGGTGATGCTGCTGCCTATTCTTATATTTCAATGACGCAAGCGATTGCAGACTCAGGTTTATCTGACGAGCAAGTGTCAAACGAGCGTACGGGTATTATAGTTGGTTCTGGTGGTGGTTCATCTAAATGGCAAGTAGAAGCGGCTGATATTTTACGCGAAAAAGGCGTAAAGCGTGTAGGTCCTTATATGGTGCCACGTACTATGGCAAGCACCACGTCTGCATGTTTAGCAACACCGTTTAAAATTAAAGGTGTTAACTACTCTATTAGTTCTGCATGTGCTACATCAGCGCACTGTATTGGTAATGCAGTAGAACAAATTCAACTTGGCAAGCAAGATGTTGTTTTTGCTGGTGGTGGTGAGGAGCTGCACTGGACTTTAGCAATGGAATTTGACGCTATGGGCGCACTTTCTACTAAGTACAACGAAACACCAGAAAAAGCATCGCGTACGTACGATGCAAACCGCGATGGTTTTGTTATATCTGGTGGTGGCGGTATTGTTGTGGTTGAAGAGCTTGAACATGCTCTTGCTCGTGGCGCACATATTTACGCAGAAATTGTTGGCTATGGTGCAACGTCTGATGGTTACGACATGGTTGCTCCTTCAGGCGAAGGTGCTGCACGCTGTATGCGCCAAGCTATGCAAGACGTAGAAAGTATTGATTATTTAAATACGCATGGCACATCTACTCCAGTGGGCGATGTTAAAGAGCTTGGCGCTATTCAAGACGTATTTGGTGGTAATTCACCAATGATCAGCGCAACTAAAGCAATGACAGGCCATGCCCTAGGTGCGGCGGGTGTTCACGAGGCTATTTTCTCTTTATTAATGCTAGAGCATGGCTTTGTTGCACCATCAATTAATATTGATGAATTAGACGAGCAAGCTGCAGGCCTTGATATTGTTACTGAACGTCGTGATGTTGAGTTAAATACTGTAATGTCGAACAGCTTTGGCTTTGGTGGTACAAATGCCACTTTAGTTATGAGTAAATATAAAGGTTAATTAGTTTCTTACTAAATACCCAAAGCCGAGCATTGCTCGGCTTTTTAGTTTGTGCAAAGCCTAGGTTGTTCGTTACAATAGCGACCCTTAATTGCCAAACGGACTCTGTATGAAAATTCTTGCCGATCAGAATATGCCTTTAGTTGAGCAGTACTTTGCAGACATTGGTGAAGTTGAGCGTTTTGATGGGCGACAATTAACAGCCGATCAACTAATAGACGTAGATGTGCTGCTTACTCGCTCAGTCACTCAGGTTAATAATGAGCTTTTAGCACACGCTAACAAACTAAGCTTTGTTGGCACCGCAACAATTGGTGTTGATCATATTGATACGCAATTATTAAATGATAAAAATATTGCCTTTAGTAGCGCGCCAGGCTGCAACGCAATTGCGGTAGCCGAGTATGTAATAAGCAGTTTATATGCCTTAAGCCAAGAAAACGCCCGCCCACTTAATAATCAAACAATAGGTATAGTTGGCGTAGGCAGTATTGGCAGTTGTTTGGCGAAAAAATTACAAGCGCTGAATTTAACCGTACTTTTATGTGATCCAATAAAACATGCGCAAGGCTTATTAAACGAGCACGTAGCACTTGATCAATTACTTGCGCAGTCAGATATTGTAACTTTTCATGTTCCGCTTATAAAAAGTGGCGAGCATAAAACGCTACATATGATGGATAAAGCCAGATTAAAAGCGCTCAAACCCGGGCTTACGTTAATTAATGCAAGCCGTGGTGATGTGATTGACAATCAAGCATTATTAGAAGTGATGCAAGCGGGTGCCGATTTAGATTTAGTGCTTGATGTATGGGAAAACGAACCCACTATTTTAACTGAGCTATTGGAGCATGTGCGCTATGCAAGCGTTCACATTGCAGGGCACACCCTTGAAGGGAAAGCCCGTGGTACACAAATATTGTATCAAAAGTTTTGTGAACTCAAAGGGATAGAAGCAACAAAGTCGCTCGACGAGTTTTTACCCGTGCCTGCAATTACGCAAGCTACATTAGGACAAAGTTTTAATGAAGCTGATATTGCGCGTTTGGTGCATTTAATTTACGACGTACGCCGTGATGACGGTATTTTACTGCGTGATTTAGCGAATAACGGTTTTGATAGTTTACGTAAAAACTACCCTGTAAGACGAGAATTTAGCACTTTAACAATACAAGGTGATAGCTCGCAGCTAGCCGCTTTAGCCCAGCTTGGGTTTACTGTTGCAAACTAATTTAACTAGCGATGTTGTTTTAATATCGCTTAAAGAGGAATAAATATGTCGCAAAAATATAACGTTGTGGTACTTGGTGCTACAGGTTTAGTTGGTCGTCAAATCATTGAAACATTAGCAGATCGTAAATTTCCAGTGGATCAACTTTTTTTACTTGCTAGCAGCCGCAGCGCAGGCGAAGACATTAAGTTTTGTGGTGAGACCATTGAAGTACTAGATGTTGAAGGCTTTGACTTTAGCCAAGCGCACATAGGCTTCTTCTCTGCTGGTGGTAGTGTGTCAGAGCAGTACGCGCCAATTGCTGCAGATGCTGGTTGTGTAGTAATCGACAATACATCATTTTTTAGAAATGATTTTGAAGTCCCTCTAATCGTACCAGAAGTTAACGCAGCAAGCTTAGCCGATTTTAGAAACCGTAACATAATTGCCAACCCTAACTGTTCAACTATTCAGATGATGTTGGCACTAAAACCAATATACGATGCTTACGGAATTGACCGTATTAATGTATCAACATATCAAGCAGTGTCGGGCGCAGGTAAAAAAGCGGTTGATGAGTTAGCAAAGCAAACCGCTAACTTAATGAATGCCCGCCCAGTTGACAGCGATATATTTCCTAAGCAAATTGCGTTTAACGTGATCCCACAAATAGATGCATTTGAAGATAACGGCTACACCCGTGAAGAAATGAAAATGGTTAACGAAACGCATAAAATATTAGGCGATACTACCATTGCAGTAAACCCAACGTGTGTAAGAGTACCGGTGTTTTTTGGTCATTCAGAGTCAATCAATATAGAAACACGTATGCCATATGACCTTGAACACGTAAAACAGTTATTAAACGACGCGCCAGGTGTTGAGCTTATTGATGACGCGGGCGATTACCCAACAGCGGTATCTGATGCCAGCGGTAATGACACAGTTTACATTGGTCGTTTACGCGCCGATATTTCACATCCACATGGTTTAAATATGTGGGTTGTAAGCGATAATACCCGCAAAGGTGCAGCAACAAATAGCATACAAATTGCAGAAGAGCTTATTGCTAACTACATGTAATTATTTATAGCTTTAAAGCAAAAAAAGCGGTAAACATTATTTGTTTGCCGCTTTTTGTTTATATGGCTGTCAATTAATTGCCGCATATAATTTAAAAGCGTATAAAGATGTTGATATAACAGATTTAAATACTTTTAATTATAAATTTAAGGTATTTATTTTCAAAGTGTTGCGATGGATATTAGTGGCTAACTGGTTTATAGTTTGTAACTGGAATAGAGCTTGCAATAAAAATAGATTGTAATAAAAAATGTGAGTCAGCCATTTGGTTGATAACGGCAAGAATAATCAATGTTTATGCGCCCACTTTGTGGCGCTACGTTAACATTTAAACATTAAAGGATCAGCATGCGCGGTTTAGCTTCACTTATTATATTGGCGTCTGCATTTATAGTCACTTCTGTTTACTCTCAAGACAGTACCCAACTAAAGGGGCCTAAAGGCGTTGACTATGGTGTGCAAGGACGAGCAATAGGGCCAATAAAACCGACCGATACACTCTGGCGTATTGCTGTTAAAGTTCGTCCTGATAACTCTGTAAGCATTTATCAAGTTATGCAGGCCTTGTATAACAAAAATCCAAATTCATTTTTAGAACAAAACCTTAACCACATGCAAAGTGGTGCCTATTTAAACATACCCACCTTAGCTGAAATTAAAAGTGTTAGCTCTGAGCTAGCAAGACAGCGCTCTGAACAAGACGACAAGTTATGGGAAAAAAAGAAAAACGGCACGCTAACGCAAAGCGAAATTAATACAGCTCAAACCAAAGTAACGCAAGCGCGTAAAGTTGACGTAGACGAAGCTAAAAAAGAATTACAAAAAGAATTAAATGACATAAAAACGGATCAAAGTAATAGATTAGTTGAGCTGCAACAGCAATTTAAAAGTTCGGTAAACAATGTTGAAGAAATATTAGTAGAGAATAACAAGCTTAAAAAACAACTCACAGGTATTTCACAAGAGCTAAAAAACTTACGCGAGCAACTAGGGCAAGACAGCGAAATACAGCTGCAACTTAAAGAATTAATAGTTAAACAAAATGAAATAATAGCGCAACAAAAAATCAAAGACGCCAAACAAGATGCCGAATTTGACTTAGGAGCCTTGCTATCTAATCCGCTGGTTTTAATTTTGTTAATGACTATACCTGCATTATTAATTATTTTTGCCGTTGTAATGTTGTTACGTAAACGCGCAAATAACACAGAACAAAATAACCAAGAAGATGAAGAGTTTTTACCGCAAACTCCCGTTTATAGCAGTGATGACAGCGATGATGTTGTAAGTGCAGCTAGCCACGACGATCCTATTATTCCTGATCCGTTGGATGATTTAAGTGTTCAATTAGATGACGGTATTTCGGATGACGCGCTGTTAGATGACGATGTAGCGTTTGACGACTCATTAGACGATAGCAATTTATTAGATCAAGATGAGTTAGAAAGCTTACTGAGCGATGACATCATTTTTGATGATGAAGACGGCCAAGACGATGATGAGCTCGATATTTTTATGCAGCAAGGCTTTGATGAGCCTGTAGATGACAGCTTAGAGGACACTATTGATTTAGACTTAAACACATCACAAAACAGTGATGATATTTTAAGTGCTGATGATTTAGATAGCTTATTTGATGAAGACGATAGCTTACCAGAAATTGAATCGAGTGATAGCGACAAAGTAGCACCAGAGAGTGGGGATTCTCACGATGAAATATCTGCCTTTAGTGAAGAGTTAGCAAGTGAAGATGACGATTTTGATATTGATGATTTATTAGAATCAGAGCAATCATCAATACCAAAAAATACAGAAGAGTTGGTAGAGGAAAACGACGACTTTGACTTAGATGATATCGACAGCTTAATCGATGAAGTAAGTGAGCAGGACGATGCTCTGCCTGAAAAGCAAAGCAGCGCTACAGAGCTCGTAGAAGAAAACGACGACTTTGATTTAGACGATATCGACAGCTTAATCGATGAAGAAAGCGAACAGGGCGATGATCTGCTTGAAGAGCAAAACAGCGCTACAGAGCTAGTTGAAGAAAACGACGACTTTGATTTAGATGATATCGACAGCTTAATTGACGAAGCAAACGTTCAGGGCGATGATCTGCTTGAAGAGCAAAACAGCGCTACAGAGCTAGTTGAAGAAAACGACGACTTTGATTTAGATGATATCGATAGCTTAATCGATGAAGCAAACGAGCAGGGCGATGATCTGCTGGAAGAGCAAAGCAGCGCTACAGAGCTCGTAGAAGAGAATGACGACTTTGATTTAGATGACATCGATAGCTTAATCGATGAAGCAAACGAGCAGGATGATGATCTGCTTGAAGAACAAAGCAGCACGACACAATTAGTTGAAGAAAATGATGGTGTTGATATTGACGACATCGACAGCTTAATCGACGAAGTTAGCGAACAAAGCGATGAAGAGCAGCCTGAAGCAGCGCTTGAAGAGCAATATAATACAGCTGAGTTAGTAGAAGAAGCTGATGACTTTGACTTAGATGATATTGACGATATCGACAGCTTAATCGATGAAGTAAGTGAGCAGGATGATGAAGAACAGCCTGAAGCACCGCTTGAAGAGCAAAATAATACAGCTGAGTTAGTAGAAGAAGCCGATGACTTCGACTTAGATGATATTGACGATATCGACAGCTTAATCGACGAGGTTAGTGAACAAGGCGAGGAAGAGCAGCCTGAAACACCGCTTGAGGAGCAAAATAATACAGCTGAGTTAGTAGAAGAAACCGACGACTTTGACTTAGATGATATTGACGACATCGACAGCTTAATCGACGAAGTTAGTGAACAAAGCGAGCAGGGCGATGAAGAGCAGCCTGAAACACCGCTTGAAGAGCAAAAAAATACAGCTGAGTTAGTAGAAGAAGCTGATGACTTTGACTTAGATGATATTGACGATATCGACAGTTTAATTGATAACTTAGACGACGACCTTGATGAACATGATGCACAAATAGATACAGCCCTTGCTGAATCAGTAGAGGATTTAGAAAAAGCGCAGCAAGAGTTAAATAGTGACGACGCTGAATCTGTTGCCTCATCATTCAGTGAAAATACAGAGTCAGCACTTGAGTCAGAACCAGAGCTTGCAGCAGAAGAGCAAGACGATTTTGGCGACTCAATTATAGAGGATTACTCAGATACATCGCAGACGTTACTCGATCCTGAAGATGCGCTTGAAGAATATAATGACGATAATTTAAAAAGTGTTGATGAGCTTTTAAATGAGCTACAACAAGCATCCGATGATGAAGAGTATGTAGAACCCCCTCAGTGGTCGGTTGATGATTTTAATGATGTAACAGAAGCCGAATTAGGTGACGACCCTCTAGGTATTGAAAATGATGAATCTGAATTATTAGCAGATGAGTCAGTGCCTGATGTAGCAGCGCCAAGCGAAGAGCTTGATGTAGACGAATACCCTGAGCTAGATCTGAATGACGATGCAATACTAACAGCAGATGAACAGCAAGCGTTTACTCCGCAAGAGCTGCAAGGCGATAACCTAGGTGGTGATGCTAAAGGTATGGCCTCGAGTCAAGCTGAACAAGATCTTGCAAACTCGCTACTAGCCGGTGGTAATTTAGATAGTTTAAATGATGACTTTGACGATGAACTATTAATTGAAAATGATTTTTCAGAGCTCGATAGTGAACAACAAAATGAAGATGAATTATTACCAATAACCTCACCACCAGAGGTTGATACAAGTAATTCGTCTGAGCAGCAATTAAATGATGACGTTAGTGATGATTTGCTTAACGAAGTAGACGATATTCAAATTGAGCAATTAAATGAAGAGTTAGATGAGAAGTTAATTGATGAGCAAACAAATGTAGACCGTGAAGCGGCATTAATGCCAACAGAGTTACCGCATAACGGTGAAGTTGCATCGGATGATGAGCTTGATGACGAGTTTATGGCCGATTTAACTCAGACCGACTTTGATGCATTACTAAATGAATTAGCCGATGCTGATGAGCTGGATATTGCAGACAGTAGTGAGTTTGACGTTGATTTTAATAACTTACTCAGTGATGAAGTAGATACTGATGAATCAGCTTTAGCGCCACAGCCAACTGTTAACAGCAATACTATTGAGCAAAATAGCAAAGATGAGTTTGTAGATATTGATGCGTTATTAGAGCAAAGTGACGACGCAGATACAGAGCACGAACCTTACGATGATGTGAATATGGACGTAGGACTAGGTGATTTTGACTCATTACTGGCCGGCGATAACCCAACAGATGTTGATGCTGAAAGTGGCGGTTATTCTGCTAAATTAGACTTAGCCCGCGCTTATATCGAAATAGATGATTTTGACTCAGCGCTTAAGGTTATCGAAGACGTTATTAATAAAGGCCCTGAAGAAGTTCAACAAGAAGCGCTTAGCTTAAAAGCTAAACTTAAATAAAATAAAGAGCATAAATTTAAAGCCCGTAATTTTACTAATTACGGGCTTTTTTAATCGGGATAGGTTTGATTATAGCGCAGCTGCTTTTATTGCATCGCTAGATAGCATAAAATGCCCCGTTCATTAGCACAGTAGGTAAAGCAGTAATTATGCGAGTAGCACTTGGAGTTGAATACAACGGCGCACGCTATAGTGGTTGGCAACGACAATCACACGTAAACAGCGTACAACAAGAAGTAGAAACAGCGTTATCGCGTATTTGTAATCATCCGGTTGCAATTGTATGCGCAGGGCGTACCGATGCCGGTGTGCATGGTACCGGGCAAGTTGTGCACTTTGATACAGATGCACCACGCGATATGGTGGCATTTACTTTAGGCATGAATACATTGTTGCCAAAAGATATTGCTATTCGTTTTGCTCAGCCAGTGGCTGATGATTTTCATGCTCGTTTTAGTGCTACAGCACGCCGTTATCGTTATGTTATTTATAATAACCCACTTCGTGGTGCGGTATTAAACGAAGGTGTTACGCACTTTCATCACACGCTTGATGAAACTAAAATGCAAGAAGCGTGTCAGTATTTAATAGGTAAATACGACTTTACGTCGTTCCGCGCTATTCACTGCCAAGCAAATACTGCTATTAGAACAATTCAGCATTTATCGGTACAGCGCCAAGGCACTTACGTTATTATAGATATTAAAGCCAATGCTTTTTTACATCATATGGTACGTAATATAACGGGTTGTTTAATGGATATAGGCTTACATAAACAACAACCTGTTTGGCTAAAAGAATTGCTAGATTTAAAAGAGCGAGCAAAGGCAAGTGCAACCGCTAAAGCTGCCGGTTTATACCTGGTAGATGTTGATTATCCTGAACAATTTAACATACCTAAAACGCCATTAGGACCTTTGTTTTTACCAGATATTAGTATTTAATTAGGTGGTTTTTAACTGTTTAATCTAAGCGCTGGCAACTACTAAGACCAGTTTTTGATACCGTGTTAGTGTAATTCATGTTTTAATTGAGAAAATTTGTTTGCATGATAAGCATGCAAGCTCGCGACACAGAACAGCATTAAGAGAGTTGCAAATGAGTTGGCTAGAAAAAATCTTACCTAAAACGACAAAAGCATCAGGTCGTAAAGAAATTCCAGAAGGTGTTTGGGCTAAGTGTACATCGTGTGATTCTATTTTGTATAAAGCCGAATTAGAAAAAGCATTGAATGTATGTCCTAAGTGCGATCATCATATGCGTATTAGTGGGCGTAAGCGCCTTGAGTATTTTTTAGATGAAGGTGACCGTGTAGAACTTGGTACACAGCACGAACCTAAAGATGTGCTTAAATTTAGAGACTCAAAAAAATACTCTGACCGTATTACAGCGGCGCAAAAATCAAGTGGTGAAAAAGACGCGCTTGTGGCAATGAAGGGACATTTAAAAGGTATTCCTGTAGCTGCTGTAGCATTTGAATTCTCATTTATGGGCGGTTCAATGGCATCGGTAGTAGGTGCTCGTTTTGTTGACGCTGTTGATCAATGCTTAGAGCATAATATGCCACTTATTTGTTTTTCGGCATCTGGCGGCGCACGTATGCAAGAAGCACTTATTTCATTAATGCAAATGGCTAAAACCAGTGCCGCGCTTGCTAAAATGACAGAAAAAGGCTTACCATTTATTTCAGTTATGACTGATCCAACAATGGGCGGTGTTTCTGCATCGCTTGCTATGTTGGGCGACATTAACGTAGGCGAGCCAAAAGCATTAATTGGTTTTGCAGGGCCGCGTGTTATTGAGCAGACAGTGCGTGAAACACTCCCTGAAGGTTTTCAGCGCAGTGAATTCTTGCTTGAACACGGTGCAATAGACATGATTATTGACCGTCGTGAAATGCGCGATACATTGGCACGCATTTTGGCTAAGTTTATGAACTTGCCTTCTACTGAGCAAGAGCATAGAGTAGCGTAAATTTAAGCTTTATTGATCTAACGCTATGACAAAAACAATTCCTAGCCAATCATCAAGCCTTGATGATTGGCTTTTTTATTTAGAAAGTGTTCACCCTTCAAATATTGCAATGGGGCTAGAACGCGTTGCCAGTGTTGCTAATAACATTGGGCTATTAAACACCTCAAGTAAAATTATTTTGATTGCCGGTACCAATGGTAAAGGCACCACAGCACGCTGCCTAGAGTCGTTACTTTTAGCGCAAGGCCTGAGCGTAGGTACGTATGCTTCACCACATTTAACGCACTATAACGAACGTGTACGGGTAAATGGGCAAGAGCTTAGCGACCAGTATCATGTTGATGCCTTTCATTTACTAGAACAAGGGCGCAAAGATACCGCACTCACTTATTTTGAATATGGCACCTTGGCTGCGCTGGCAATTTTTAAGCGCTGTGAGGTTGACTACGTACTCTTAGAGGTAGGTTTAGGCGGGCGTTATGACGCCACTAATATTGTTACGCCTTTTGCGAGTGTTATTACCACTATCGATTTAGATCACAAAGAATACTTAGGTGATACGCGCGAACTCGTTGCTTATGACAAAGCGGGTATTTTTCGTGAAAATACGCCGGCTATTATTGGCGATTTAAATATTCCCCATACCATGACTGATTATGGCGATGAAATAAATGCCAAGATGGTTTTATCAGGGAGTGACTTTATATTTAAAGAACACGCAGATACCTTTAGCTGGCAATATCAACAGTACAACCTTGAATTAGCTAAACCAGCAATTCCTAGTCAAAATGCAGCAACAGCGTTAACCACGCTAAGTGTGTTAAATTTACTCCCGAGTGAGTCGGTGATCAAAGCCTGTTTAGCAAACCTGGTTGTGGAAGGGCGTTTTGAGCAGTTAAGCGACCAACCCTTGGTATATACCGATGTAGCGCATAATCCTGAATCGGCTCGATATTTAGCAAGTAAATTACTAAGCTACAAAGATAAAGGCTTTAAAATTCATGCATTAGTCGCTATGCTTGCCGATAAAGATAAAGCAGGTGTGCTTAAAGAAGTAAGCCATTTAGTTGATCAATGGTCGTTAGCGAGTTTAAATGGCCCTCGTGGTGATAGCGCTAGCAACTTACAAAATGCGCTACAAAGCATACCGCATAATGATATTAAGCATAGTTATAATAGCGTAGCAGCAGCACTCGATGTAATTTTGCCAACACAACAAAACGATACAGTTTTGATTGTTTTTGGTTCATTTTTTACCGTTGCTGGCGCTATTGATTACTTTAAAAAATAGAGAGAATATCGGTGAACTCAAGTTTTATAAATCGCTTAGTCGGAACAAGTATCGTGGTAATAGCAGCAATTGTGTTTATACCTAACATACTTGATGGTGAAAAAGTGCACTATAAAGAAGGCTTTAAAGCGATTCCAGAACGCTCTGAGTTCAAAACAATCGATCTGCAGCAAGAAATTGATGAAAACGTAGCCGGGGCAGACTCGTTGCAACAAGATGAGATAGAAGACATTCAAGCAGATGATATCGCTTTTGAACAACAAGCTAACATTGCTCAAAGTGACTATACATCAGAAGCTAAAGTGGTAGAGGCGGTAATAGCACCTAAAGCTCAACCACAAGCAGCTGCGCCGGTACAATCAATCAAGCCACGCCAAAACAATGAGAACCTAACCAGCATGGCTTATGTCATTCAATTAGGTAGTTTTTCTCATGCCGCAAACGTAAAAGCGCTGCAAGCAAAGCTGCAAGCTAAAGGGTTCAAAACCTTTACTAAGCCAGTAAAAACGCCAAACGGTACATTAACTAAAGTATTTGTTGGCCCATCGCTTAATAAAAATGAGTTACAAAAGCAATTACCAGCACTTAAAGAGCTAACTAAGCTCAATGGTAAAATAACGCAATTTGAAGTAACCAAGTAACGTATTGCACCTAGCCTTGTGTGCAAGGTTAGGTGTTTTTATTAGTCGTATTACACTTCTCATATGTTGGTCAAAACTATTTTAATTAAGGTTAAAATTTACTGTTTTGGGCAACCAGTTATCTCCCGCTTAAACTTGCATATTAACGATGTTTAGGTATAGAATGCGCCCCAAATTAGCGACTAATTGGTTCTTATGATCTGGGTTGATTACGCCATTCTTGGCATTATTGCACTATCTACCGTCATCGGTTTAATACGCGGCTTTGTTAAAGAAGCTATGTCATTAGCTGTATGGGCTGGCGCTTTTATCATCTCTAGCTTGTTCTATCAATATTTAGCTTCCTTCCTAACTACCATTTCTGAACCCCTTTTAAGAAATGCAGCGGCCATAGCCATATTATTCTTTGTGACGCTATTGTTGGGCGGTTTACTAAACTACATTTTAGGTGAATTAGTACAGCGTACTGGTTTATCAGGCACCGACCGTGTTTTTGGCATAGTGTTTGGTGCTCTTCGAGGCGTGTTGGTCGTGAGCGCGTTACTCTTCTTTCTTGATGCTTTTACAGGTGCGCCTAATACGCATTGGTGGGGCAACTCTATTTTGATTCCGGAATTTGGCTTTGTTGTTGAATGGTTTTTTTCATACCTTGAAAACAACTCAAGCTTTTTAAATTCAGTAAACCGTTAATCGGCGAGGATAAATTACATGTGTGGTATCGTTGGAATAGTCGGAACATCGCCAGTTAATCAGGCGATTTATGATGGCTTAACTGTTTTGCAGCATCGCGGCCAAGACGCTGCGGGTATTATTACCATTGACAACAATACGTTTAGCTTACGCAAAGCAAATGGTTTAGTGAGAGATGTATTTCACACTCGCCATATGAAACGATTGCAGGGAACAATTGGCATAGGCCATGTTCGTTACCCAACAGCAGGCTCGTCAAGCTCATCAGAAGCGCAGCCATTTTATGTAAACTCTCCTTTTGGTATTGCATTAGCACATAATGGCAACCTAACGAATGCAGAAGAGTTAAAAGAGCAATTGTTTTCAGAAGCACGACGCCATGTAAACACCACCTCTGACTCAGAAATATTGCTTAATATTCTTGCGCATGAGTTAAGTAAATCAAACAAGCTACAGCTTGGCGCAGAAGATATTTTTACCGCTATTACCGAAGTAAATAACAAAGTGAATGGCGGCTATGCTGCTATCGCGATGATTATTGGCCACGGTGTGGTGGCGTTTCGTGACCCTAATGGTATTCGTCCATTGGTATTTGGTAAACGCGAAAGCGCAAAAGGCACCGAATACATGTTTGCTTCAGAAAGTGTTGCACTAAAACAAGATGGTTTTGAATTTATTCGTGATGTAGCACCAGGTGAAGCTATTTATGTAACCGAAAACGGTGAATTTCACTCGTTAAGCTGTGCAGATAAAGTATCTTATTCACCATGTATTTTTGAGTTTGTTTATTTTGCTCGCCCCGATTCAACCATTGACCGTATGTCTGTTTATGCAGCACGGGTAAATATGGGAACTAAATTGGGTGAAAAAATAGCACGTGAGTGGGCTGATAAAGACATTGATGTGGTTATTCCTATTCCTGAAACATCGTGTGATATTGCGCTCGAAATAGCCCGTGTTCTTGATTTACCTTACCGCCAAGGTTTTGTTAAAAACCGTTACATTGGCCGCACATTTATTATGCCAGGCCAAGAGTTACGTAAAAAATCGGTGCGTCAAAAGTTAAATGCCATAGATCGTGAGTTTAAAGGTAAAAACGTATTACTGGTTGATGACTCAATTGTGCGTGGTACTACCTCAGCGCAAATCGTTGAAATGGCTAGAGAGTCGGGTGCTAAAAATGTTTATTTTGCATCAGCTGCTCCTGAAATACGTTTTCCTAATGTGTACGGTATTGATATGCCATCTGCAGCCGAGCTGATTGCTCATGGCCGTGAAGTGGAAGATATTAATGCAAGTATTGGTTCTGACGGTTTGATTTTTCAGTCATTAAAAGATTTGATTGCAGCGGTTGGCAAAGAAAACCCTGAAATCACTAAATTTGAAACATCAGTATTCGATGGCCAATATATAACTGGTGATATTGATCAAAACTACTTAAATCGTATTGATAAAATGCGTAATGACTCTGCAAAAAGTACTCGCGAAAATGCGATGTCTTCAGGGTTAGAAATTCATAATCAAGATGAAAACGAATCAGACTAATCGTTAAAAATATTTAAATAAAAAAGGAGCTAATTAGCTCCTTTTTTTTGTGCAAAAAAGCATAAATACTTTTACTCCAACGCGGTGTAATGCTTATGTAAACATGGGGCTCACTATTCCATTAGTCCATAGCATAGCGGTAACCGCTAAAATAATAACCAGTAAAATTAAGCCACAAGTTACTACAGAGCTTGCGTAAATAAAGCCTCGTTCTTCTGGTATATGCATTAATATTGGCACACCGGTATAAAGTAAGTACACCGAGTAAGCCAAAGCAACCATGCCTACGCACACCACAAACCATAAATGTGGTAAAAAAGCAGCTAGTGCCGACATAAACACCGGGGTTGCAGTATAAGCTGCTAGTTCGAGGGCTTGAGTGAAAGTGGGCTGAGCACCAAAGGTTACTCCCATCCAGTGGGCTAAATAAGCCAAAGCAAATATACCCGCAATTAGCGCCACATACATTGCAATTGCAATAAGTAGTGCACTGTCATGGGTTAAAAATACTGGGTTTCCTGTACCTATACTCCATCCTAAATATACCGATGAATAGTACCCCATAACCGAGGGAAACAGCGCTATCAACACAATATGCGAGAGGCTATAAGTTAGACTTTCATGGCGATTATCAATTGTTTGCCATTCTTCAAGTGGGTGAGCGTAAAGCCCCCATAGGTGGTTTAGTATCATAGTGTTTACTCCATAAAAGTAACTTATTAGTTTTTTACTGTTTTATTTTTATACAGTCACTATACAGTTATGGTTCACTTGCAATACAAAGTCAAGGCAACATTGTATTAACATTTTGAAGTTGTAAATGATACCCATGTAAAAGTAGGCCGTGGTGATCTTTTAAAAAGGTTTCATGGTAAAATCGTTATTAAGTTTAAAGTTATACTGAGATATGCAAAAAGTGTCTACGCAACAATTATTAGCGCCAATTTTAAGTTTTTTAAAATGCGAAACCCCACAGCAGTGGGTTGATGAAGCGATAAAAAAAGAAAATTTATCGATTATATTAATCGACCATTTGATATGTGAATTAAAAGCAGCGCAATCAGCGATGTTTTTAATTCGTAAGTATGCGGTGGATAAAGAAAGTAGCGACGCTCTGCTTGAGTGGCTAAAACCGTTTGAAACATTAATTTATAAACGTGAAGGCAATTGGCGTGACTTAGCGGCTAAAAATAAGCTTACCAAGGCTATTATTCCTAAATCTAACTCGCCGTATGGGCAAGAGTTAATCGATAAAATGGTGATGCTAATAAAAGAAGAGTTGCATCATTTTTATCAAGTATTAGAAATTATGGAGGAGTATGGTGTTGAATATAGAAGTATTACCCCATGTCGTTATGCTAAAGGTATGCTGCGCAATGTAAAAACCTTTGAGCCAGATGCTCTGGTCGATAAGCTTATAGTGGGTGCTTACATTGAGGCGCGATCGTGTGAGCGTTTTGCTAAGCTTGCTCCGCATGTAGATAAACGTTTAGGTGACTTTTATATATCGCTATTGCGCTCAGAAGCGCGACATTATCAAGATTATTTAACGCTGGCGCAAGAAATTGCCGACTTTGATATTACCGAGCGAGTGCAGTTTTTTGCAGAAAAAGAACGTGAGCTCATTGCAACGCCCGATACCGACTTTAAATTTCATAGCGGTATTCCTGCATTAAAAAACTAACCTTTTGTAGCACTCATTTTACGCCTTAAAAGGAGTGCTAATTAACTTTTGAGCCTGTGGTGTAACCACTAAATATGAGCCTTGGGTGTACCAGTCACCTAAAACCGTACGCGTTAAAGTTTCTTGGTTTACTGTGTAAGTATGCACATTAGGGCGATGAGTATGACCGTGGATCATATTAGTGACCTGGTGCTTAGCAAAAGTAGCGAGTACGGCGTCATCAATCACATCGAGTATTTCAAGGGGTTTATTGGCTTGGCTAAGTTTACTTTTTTCACGTGCATTACGGGCTATTTTTTTACGATACCATAGTGGCATAGCCAACATTAGTTTTGGCCACCACCATCCACGGCTTTTACGACGAAACTTTTGGTACTCTATATCTTGAGTACACATTTCATCGCCATGTAAAATAACCGTTGGTGTACCGTATAAATCTATTACGGTTTGCTCATCAAGTAAGGTCATGCCTGCCATTGCGGCATACTTGTCGCGCATAATAAAGTCGCGATTACCATGAATAAAATAAACCGGTGTACCGCCATCACTGACTGCTTTTAAATGCTTTGCTACATTAGCGCTCAGCGTTGTAATGTAATCGTCGCCAACCCATACTTCAAAAAAATCACCTAAAATGTACAGTGCATCTACATCTTGATTAAGTATGTGCGTATTTAAAAAGCTAAAAAATGCCGCGCTAATATCAGGGCGGTTTTCACTTAGGTGTAAGTCGGCAATAAAATAAGTTTTGCGAGTCATAGATGAGTCTTTTTAGATAAAATAAAAGCGGGCTTATATAAATTAAGTAAATATTTAAACTTAATTTATATTAATACCCGCTTATATACTCACATAATGTGAGTAAACGCTATTAGTTAACAGTAACGCTTTCGATAATTACATCTTCAAGTGGTACGTCTTGGTGAAAGCCGTTGCTACCAGTTGCTACGCCTTTAATTTTATTAACTATGTCCATGCCTTCAACAACTTCAGCAAATACACAGTAACCCCAGCCTTGCGACGTTTCGCTGCTGTGGTTTAAAAAATCGTTGTCGTTAACGTTAATGAAAAATTGCGCTGTAGCTGAGTGTGGATCAGGCGTACGTGCCATTGCTAAAGTACCTACTTTATTTGATAGGCCATTGTTAGCTTCATTTTTAATTGGATCATTTACTTCTTTTTGATCCATACCAGGGATAAAACCACCGCCTTGAACCATAAAACCATCGATTACACGATGAAAGATAGTGCCGTTGAAAAAGCCAGCATTTGCATACTCTAAAAAGTTTTTAACTGTGTTTGGAGCTTCTTGATCAAACATTTTAATGGTGATGTCACCAAAATTAGTGTGTAGAACAACCATGAGGTTTCCTGTATCTGGTTTAAATAGTCGCGCTATTTTATCTCAGTTAGCTAAGATTAACAAAGTAGATGTTTGCTTTGTTATAAAGCGCTAGAGCAGGGGCTTTTCAAGTGGTAACATAGCTGTTCAAGTTAATAGTCAAGGACTCAAAGTAAATGGTTAATATATACAACACACTAACGCGACAAAAAGAGCAATTTAAACCCATGGCCGAAGGCAAAATCGACATGTATGTGTGTGGTATCACCATTTATGATTACTGTCATATTGGGCATGCGCGTACCTTTGTTGGCTTTGATGTGATTGTTCGCTACCTTCGCCACATTGGTTACGATTTAAAATACGTGCGTAATATTACCGATGTTGATGACAAAATAATTAAACGCGCTAACGAAAACGGCGAGTCAATAAACGACTTAACTGTGCGCATGACGAAAGCCATGCATGAAGATTTTGATAGTTTAAACATGTTACGCCCCGATGTTGAACCAACAGTAACTGCGCACATGGATGAAATTATTGAAATGGTTGAGCGCTTAATTACCAAAGGCCATGCTTATGTTGCTGCCGATGGTGATGTATTGTTTGATGTTTCTACCTTTGAGCAGTACGGCGCATTATCGCAGCAAGATTTAACCATGCTGCAATCAGGATCGCGTGTTGAGGTTGCTCAAGATAAAGACGATCCGCTTGATTTTGTATTGTGGAAAAAAGCCAAAGCGGGTGAGCCATCATGGTCATCTCCATGGGGCGAAGGGCGTCCAGGTTGGCATATTGAATGTTCTGCTATGAGCTCAAAGCATTTGGGTGAGCATTTTGATATTCATGGTGGGGGTTCTGACTTACAGTTTCCGCATCACGAAAACGAAATTGCACAATCGTGCTGTGCAAATAATGGCAAGTATGTAAATACTTGGATCCACACGGGTATGGTGCAAGTAAATAAAGAAAAAATGTCTAAATCGTTAGATAACTTTTTTACCGTTCGTGAGGTATTAAAACAATACGACGCTGAGTCGGTTCGATACTTTTTAATATCAGGCCATTACCGCAGCCAGCTTAATTACTCGCAAGAAAACTTAGACCAAGCACGTTCATCACTTGAGCGTATTTACACGGCATTACGTGGTGTTGAGCCAGTTGAATGTGAGCTTGAGGGTAATGAGTATGTGGCTAAGTTTAGAAAAGCTATGAATGATGACTTTAATTCGCCAGAAGCATTACCGGTTGTATTTGAAGTTGCTAAAGAGCTAAACCGAGTAAAAGAAAGTGATAGCGAAAAAGCAGGACATTTAGCCTTCATTCTACGCAGCTTAGGTGAAATACTTGGTATTGCTCAACAAGCACCTGAGGCATTTTTACAAGGCGGTCAAAACGACGATGAAGTGGCTGAAATTGAGGCACTGATTGTAAAACGTAATGACGCACGTGCCAGTAAAAATTGGGCTGCAGCAGATGAAGCTCGCGATGCTTTAAATGCATTGGGTGTAATACTTGAAGATTCAGCGGGAAAAACAACGTGGCGTAAAGCATAGGGGTTATTAACCTTTGCGGATTTAGCCATAACGCGCGGATCACAAAAAAAGGGTTGCCATAGGGTAACCCTTTTTTGGTTATATCAATTGCAATAAATTGATTATGCTTTTAATAAAATTGATATTGTTGACCTCAATTATAGTTGAGGTTTTAAACTCACATTCATCAATTTAAAAATGGAAAATTAATGAATATTTTACTTGCCATGATCCCTGCTTTTTTATGGGGAACAACTTATGCGGTAACTAAATACGCAACCCCAGAGTGGCCGCCAATTTTATTAGGAGCCATACGTGCACTGCCTGCCGGTTTATTATTGTTGTTATTTAAACCTTCTTGGCCAACAGCAAAGCAATGGCCTGGTATCTTTTTAATCGGCACGATTAATATTGCGCTATTTTTTAGTTTTATTTTTGTAATGGCAATTAACCTACCTGCAGCTATTGCAGGCGTGGGTATGGTGTCAGTACCGGTAGTGGCATTATTGTATGCCTGGCTTGTTAAACGCCAACAGCCAGCGCTAGTACAAGGTTTTTGTGGCCTTGCTTTAGTGGTTTTAGCATGGTGCTTATTTGATCCACAGCATGTAGCACTTAATGTATTGGGAGTAGTGGCACTGATAGGGGCGCTATTAACTATTGTTATAGGCAGTACGCTGGTAAAAAAAGTAACCGCTAAAGTTCACTGGTGGACGGTACTTACCTGGCAGTTAATCATTGGCGGTAGCTTGTTAGCAATTGCCGCTATGGTTCAAGCTTTTTATTTTGCTCCACAGCAGTATCAATTTTTAACTGCATCAATAACTAGCACCCAATGGCTGGCGTTATTTTGGCTGGTGGTACCTAACACTGCTTTGGCTTACATCCTATATGTTTGGTTATTAGGACGAATGTCAGTAGTTGAATTTACATTTGGCACTATAGCCAACCCAATTGCCGGTATTTTATGTGCAGGAATATTAATTAACGAGCAGTATGCAAATTGGCAGTACGCGATTATGTTATTAATGATTGTGTTTTCGGTTTTGCCACAAGGCTTGGACTTAATAAAACGTAGAATGATGATACAAAAAGCCCGCAATTAAGCGGGCTCTTCATTGCTTTATTTTTGTTTATTAGCTGTGATATTTCTCACACGCTTCTAATGTATTTTCAATTAAGCTGGCAACTGTCATCGGGCCTACACCGCCTGGTACAGGAGTAATAAAGTCAGCTTTTTTCTCAGCTACACTATATTCAACATCACCCACTAACTTACCGCTATCTAAGCGGTTAATACCTACATCAATAACAATCGCACCTTCTTTAACCCAGTCACCAGGAATAAATTCAGGTTTACCAACTGCAACCACTAATAAATCGGCCCGACGAACATGGGTTTCTAAGTCTTGTGTAAACTTATGACAAACAGTGGTAGTGCAACCAGCTAACAATAGCTCTAGTGCCATAGGACGCCCTACAATATTAGATGCACCTACAACCACAGCATGCAATCCTTTATAACGCACACCCGTTGAGTCAAGTAAGGTAATAATACCTTTTGGTGTACAAGGACGAAGGGCTGGCATACGTTGGGCTAGTCGGCCTATATTGTAAGGATGAAAACCATCTACATCTTTATGCGGAGTAATACGTTCAAGAATCTTTTCTACATCAAGACCTTCAGGTAAAGGGAGTTGTACTAAAATACCGTCAATTTCTTGATCGTTGTTTAATTCATCAATTAACTCTAATAGTGTTTGCTCAGTGGTATTTGCTGGTAAATCAAAGGATTTAGAGATAAAACCAACTTCTTCACAGGCTTTACGTTTTGAGCCAACATAAACCTGACTCGCAGGGTCGAGTCCTACAAGCACTACTGCAAGACCGGGCGCACGAAGGTTTTGTGCTACTCGCTCTGAAACGCGTTGTGCAACTGCGCTACGTACTTGTTTTGCTATTGCTTTACCATCAATGATGTTTGCCGTCATGGGTGACCTTTAATTAGGGTTAATTAACTTGATACAGATACTTAAAATGGATATACAAAAAATAGGGGTAATGTAATAAAGAAATACTTACTTTATTAAATCCATTTTTAATATGTTTACTATTTTCGCAGAAAAGCACTAAAGCGCCAAGTTGCTTTTAGCTAATAGCGTATTTGATTATACAAAATAGTCTAAATTTCAGCCGGCTATTAGGTTATTCTGGCTATTATGAACTAAAAGTGAGCAATTGAATTGTTTTCTTAAAAAAACGTTTGACCTAACCCAGCCAAATCACTATTATGCACCCCGTTGTCAACGAGGTCACTCGCTAACAATTATAAGCATCGGCGATTAGCGCAGTTTGGTAGCGCACTTGGTTTGGGTCCAAGGGGTCGCAGGTTCAAATCCTGCATCGCCGACCA
>NZ_JAATTW010000042.1:0-27446 GCF_013414205.1 Pseudoalteromonas sp. MIP2626 | reverse complement strand
TGTACCTCTAACTTCTTATGGCTTCCTTCAGACCCCACCGTTGGCCAGTGACGCCCTTGCCATTCAGATTATCTTCCCCTTAGTCAGGGTAATAAGGCATCTTTCAGCCTATCGGGTTTGCCAGCTTCGCTGGGCAAACAAAAATGCCGCTTTATAAATAAAGCGGCATTTTTATTGATCATTTTAACTAGCAAGGTTTAGCCGCGAGGAATAAAACCGAGTGCATCGTACACAGCTTTTAACGTACCTTCGGCTTGGCTGCTGGCTTTTTCTGCGCCACGCTTCATGATGTTATTAAGGAGTGTTTGATCTTCTCTGATCTCTTTAAAACGCGCTTGAATTGGCTCAATCATTGCCACCACCGCATCTGCTGTGTCTTTTTTCAGATGGCCGTACATTTTGTCTTCGTACTCTGGCACTAAATCTTCAATTGAACGTTTAGTTGCCACACTTAACAAGGTAAGTAAGTTTGACACTCCAGGCTTTTCAGCTCGGTCAAAGTAAATACGCGCTTGTTCGTCTGAATCGGTAACTGCTTTTTTCAGTTTTTTCTCAATCTTTTTTGGCTCATCTAACATCATAATAAAACCATTTAGATTTTCATCAGACTTAGACATTTTTTTCAGCGGATCTTGCAAGCTCATTACTCGCGCACCAAACTCTGGAATATACGCTTGAGGTATTTTAAATACCTCGCCATACAGGTTGTTAAAACGTGTTGCGATATCGCGGGTTAGTTCAAGGTGTTGCTTTTGATCTTCCCCTACCGGCACTTGCTCTGCTTGGTATAATAAAATATCGGCCGCTTGTAATACTGGGTAAGCAAATAAGCCCACGTTAATATTGTGCGCGTGCGTTGCCGACTTATCTTTAAACTGGGTCATACGATTAAGTTCGCCCATTTGTGCATAACAGTTTAATACCCAAGCAAGTTGTGCATGCTCTGGTACTTGCGATTGCACAAATAACGCGGCTTTTTCTGGGTTAATACCACAAGCAGTATAAAGCGCTACACCATCTAAAACTCGCGAGCGAAGTAATTCAGGGTCTTGACGCACAGTTACTGCGTGAAGATCTGCAAGCATAAAGTAGCTATCATAGTCTTCCTGTAACTTTAGCCACTGGTTAATAGCGCCAACATAGTTGCCTATTGTCATACCACCGGTTGGCTGCACGCCACTTAAAACTACTGGTTTACTCATGATTTTCCTTTATTTTGCTTAATTAACAGCACTTAGCGCTGTGTAAGAACAGGTATTATATCTAAGAAGTTATCGCATAGGTACTGTGGATTATAGTCCTTAAGGTTTTCACCTTGATTATAACCATAGCTCAGTGCAATAACGTCAATTTTAGCTGCATTGGCAGCTAGTATATCGCTTTTAGAGTCGCCAATCATAATCGCTTTACTGGGCTCAACATTTAGTTTATTACAGGCAAATAACAACGGCTCTGCTGATGGCTTTTTAGCCATGTCATCACCACAAATTATTAGCTCAAAATGACTCGTTAAGGCTAACTTATCCAGTAATTTTTCGGTAAATAAACGATCTTTATTAGTGATCAATGCCTTGGGCATACCACGTAGGGCAGCAAGCCCAGTTTCAACATGTTGGTAAAGTACGCTATATTCACCTACTTGCTGTTCATAATGTTGGTAAAATAATGTAAATGCTTTATCGCTAAGTACTTTATCTAAATGCTCACTTATTTGCATTTCGCCACTCAGTGCGCGTTTTACTAATACTTCTATACCATTACCAACCCAGCTTTCTACTAAGCGCTGGCTAACAATCGGAAATGCTAAGTCGCTCAAAGTAAGATTAAGTGCTATGTATAAATCGTATACACTATCTACTAAGGTGCCATCTAAATCAAACAGGGCTAGGTCGTACTTCATTATTTAACACTTCCTAATTGCTCACGCATTTGATCGATAACTTCTTGGTAATTTGGCTGGTTAAAAATGGCTGATCCCGCTACAAACATATCAGCTCCTGCCTCTGCAGCAGCGGCAATGTTATCGACTTTTATTCCGCCATCAACTTCTAAGCGTATATTGCGACCCGATTCTACAATACGTTGTTTTGCTTGGCGTAGTTTTTCTAAAGTATGCGGAATAAAGCTTTGCCCACCAAACCCTGGATTAACCGACATAATTAAAATAACATCAATTTTATCCATCACATGATCAAGAAAGCTCAAGCTAGTACCTGGATTAAACACTAAACCAGCTTGGCAGCCATGATCTTTTATTAATTGTAATGTGCGGTCAATATGCTCACTGGCTTCTGGATGAAAGGTAATAATTGAAGCACCGGCCTCGGCAAACTGAGGAATAAGGCTATCAACCGGTTTAACCATTAAATGCACATCAATAGGCGCTTTAATGCCGTAATTTCTGAGCGCTTTACACACCATAGGGCCAATAGTTAAGTTAGGCACATAGTGATTATCCATCACGTCAAAGTGAACCACATCGGCACCCGCAGCAAGTACACTATCAACATCTTCACCTAGTTTAGCGAAATCAGCAGATAAAATAGAAGGGGCTATTAAGTATTTTTTTTCTGGGTTCAACATAGTTAATCCGGCAATGAATAATATATTGCGTTAATGTAACTTAATTAATGATGTTACCCAAGTAATCGCGACAAATATAATGGCTTAATAAAAATAAAGATTATTGATAAGCCTTTATTTTCATTCGACTTTAGAAGCTAATGATAAAATTTAAGTTTGTTATTTAAGCAATTTTTGTTATGCTTAAAAAAGGATCAAATTATTAGGTTTAAATCATGCGTGCTTTTAAAACGGGGATATTAATGGCGTCAGCACTTTTGTTTGTTGGAGCGTTAAATTTTATCTCAAGTTCTGAGCAAGATTTAACAGCAATTAACAATTGCCAGCAAAAACAAACAACCACTACAGATACAGCTGTAAGTGCTTGCCTTAAAGTAACAGATGAGTCGTCTTGGTCTTCATGGATAACAGGCGACAGCCGCAGTGCACAGTTTCATTATTTAGATTTATTAGAGTTGCTTACAAGCTCTGGTGATTCTAAAAAGCTTCCCTCTTTAAAACCATCATTTTAAATATGCGACAGTTTTTTAGCGCCTTACAAAGTGTACTTGCTGCATTTTTTGGGGTGCAATCTAACCATAAACGCCACGCAGACTTTAAACACCACTCGCCAGTTAGCATTATCATAATAGCTATTTTGCTTTTTATTGTTTTTATTATTTCGATTTACGCGATTGTTGTTTCGGTGCTAAGTACATAGCCATTAGCTCGCTCACTTTATTACGCGATCCGCCTTTTGGGCTAATAGTACGCTTTACCTGAATTTGATCTAATGTGGCTTGGCTATAAATTTTACGCGTCCATACCGTATCATGGTTAGAGATAAGCACTGGAGTATCGTTTTCAAACGCCGCTTGCTCGGCTAAATTTGCTAGATTTGCTTGATCATCTAAATTAAAACCGCCCTTCGCATACGAGGTAAACGAGGCTGTTTTACTTAAAGGCACATACGGTGGATCACAATAAATAACTGCATTTTTAGGTACTAGTTTAAAAATATCATCGTAATCAAGGCAGGTAAACGTAGCCTGTTGCGCTTTTTTAGCAAAAAAGTACATTTCTTTTTCGGGAAAATAAGGCTTTTTGTATTTACCAAAAGGTACATTAAAAATACCCTTTAAGTTATACCTACAAAGCCCGTTATAACCGTGTCTATTCATATATAAAAACAGCATTGCGCGTTCGTATATATCGCTACTTTGATTAAATTGCACGCGGTATTCGTAGTAAGCATCGGGATGATTATTTAAATCCACAAACAGCTTTTTAGCATCACTTATAAACTCATCGGGCGAGTTTTTAAGTTCTTTGTATAAATTAATTAAATCGGCATTAATATCATTAAGAATGTAGTGTTTAAAATCGCTATTTAAAAACACTGAGCCGGCACCAACAAAAGGTTCAACCAAAGTATCAGCCTGCTGGCTAGCTTGCTTTAGTCGCGCGTTAATATCTTCAACTAGACTGTATTTTCCGCCAGCCCATTTAAGGAAGGCTCTACTCTTTTGCTGCATTGGCTCTTTACTTCAATCTGGTGTTGCGCGATTTTACACTAAAGTTGCTTAGTTTACTGATCAACTAATACAATTTCTTGTTTTATTTTGCTTATTTTTTTATAGAAAGGCTTATTTATTTTAGCCTCTGCAGGCAAAGCGCTCATAGCTAACTTTGCAGCATCCATATTAGTAAAACTACCTACAGTTACCACCCACCAAGTTTTATTATTTCTTTTAGTTTGATAGGTATGCGCTACTTTTTGTAGTTTATGCTGGCTAATAAATTCAGCACTGACTTGTTGCTGAGTAATCGCTAATAATTGAATAACTGTATTTGTGTCGGGCTGTTGTAAGTACCATGCATTACCTGTGAGTATTTTGCTCTCAACCTGAGCTGAAATATTACTGTGTGGCTGCGTTGCTAATATCTTTGGCTCTACCGATGGTGTATTTTTAGAGCTGGGAGTTGTTTGCTTCGCAGTCAGACTTTGCATAATTGCAGGCACATCATTATGCGGTGTTTGTAGCTCAACTGTGCTTGCAGGTAAGTTAGGTGACGCTGCAATAGCGCTATTGTCGCTAGCTATCGCTAATGGCTGCTGTATTTGCTTAACCGAAATTGCCGTTGTGAGCACTTCAGGCTCAGCTTGCTGATAATATTGTTGCCACCATTGGGTCATGTCTGATTTATATAACAAGCCAATTATTAAAAACAGAATAATTAACATCAAAATTAATAAATGCAAACGCCAAGATACTTTATCTTTTACAACAACATCCGCTATGTGTTCTGTTGCTTGCCAGCTCAGTAATAAATTGGGATTACCCTGTGCCGCGGCTATAAAAGCTTGGTAAACTGGGTCTTCATCATAAGGCAGGTCGCTAAAATACCAACGCATTAACTGCTTACTTTCACTTTGGTTTAATGGCTCTAAGTGAATGTTTATTGCCGCTGCAAAGGCCAGTTTTGACTGCGCAGCAAGCATAATATAAAGCGTACTGGGGGAGTTTTTAGCCAGTAGTTCTAACTCTACCTGTAATTCTTCTGATAAGTGCCTGGCGTTATCTAGCACCCATAAACAAGGGCCACAAGCTTGCTGTTGTAATAATTGATAAAAGTTTTCGGATAGGCTCAAGCTATGATCAATTAAAGGTGCATTAAAGCTTTGCTCTAATAGCTCGCTCATTAATTGAATGTCTGTCATTTGCGCTGTTACTTGCACAAATGCTTTATTAAAATCGTTATATTTATCAGTAATAAAAGTTTCGAGTAGGTAGCTTTTACCTAGGCCAGAGGTGCCTAGTAAAACAATCAGGTTTTGTCCGTACTCAAATTGCAGTGCGATTCTATCCACCAATGCCGCACGGCTTGGTAAAATTTGTGGCTGCATTATTGCTCGATTAACGCTCGAACTTGGTCATCTGAAACATCATCCACTAATGCACATTGTCCAAATTGGGTGGGCAGAATAAAGCGGATAGTACCCTTTTTATTCTTTTTGTCTTTACGCATATGCTGCAAAAAATGCTCGCTGGTCATTACCGGCGGGATCTGCGTGGGTAAGCTATATTGCGCAATTAAACCAGAGATACGAGTAACGTCCTCAGCGGTTAAATCTTGGCGTGTATATGCTAGTTTTGCAGCAAGTACCATACCTGTTGCTACTGCTTCGCCATGTAGCCAAACACCGTACCCCATTTGCGCTTCAATTGCGTGCGCAAAGGTATGACCTAAGTTTAATAGTGCTCTTAGGCCTTGCTCTTTTTCGTCTTGAGCTACAATTAGCGCTTTAATTTCACAGCACCTATAAATTATATGCTGTAAACAGGCTTCATCTAATTGCTGTAAACGCTCAACATTTTGCTCTAAGTAAGCAAATAGCTCAGTATCGTAAATCAAACCGTATTTAATCACTTCAGCCATACCGGCTGCAAACTCGCGCGCAGGTAAAGTATGTAATGATTGTGTGTCGATAAAAACAGCTTGTGGCTGATAAAATGCCCCAATCATATTTTTACCTAGTGGATGATTTACCGCTGTTTTTCCACCTACCGACGAATCAACTTGTGATAATAGTGTCGTTGGCATTTGAATAAAGGGAATGCCACGCTGATAACATGCAGCAACAAAACCAGTTAAATCACCAACAACGCCGCCACCTAATGCAATTAAGCAGGTGTCACGACCACAGTTATTTTCGAGTAAGAATGCCGATATTTTTTCAAACCAGGTAAGCGATTTATATTGCTCGCCATCAGGAATAATAAAGTGCAGTGGATTCAATGTTGCTAACTGCGCTAATAAGCCCTGTAAATACAAAGGCGCAATAGTGTCGTTAGTAATGATGATAGGCCGACAATCACCAATGTGATGAACTAGGCGGCCATTATCTTGAAGTGTAGATTGACCAATATAAATAGGGTAACTTCGCTCGTCTAAATTAACAGATAATTCAAGCATGCTTAGCTATTTCCTTTAATATTAGTAATTAAAAATCCAATTTCTCGATGATTTGGTTAGCAACAACTTTAGCGCTTTGCTCATCAGTGCGTACAACAAAATCAGCCACTTCTTTATATAACGGTTCGCGTTCTTCTGCTAAACGTTCTAATACATCACGAGGTGCTTCTTCTGTTTGCAGTAATGGGCGACGCTTGTCGCGTTGTGTGCGTGCAACTTGTTTTTCAATCGGTGTCTCTAGGTATACTACAATACCGCGAGCCGAAAGCTTGTTTCTAACTTCTTTACTCATTACTGAACCACCACCGGTTGCAAGTACAATACCCTGCATTTCGGTTAGATCGCCAATAACAGATTCTTCACGAAGTCTAAAGCCTTCTTCACCTTCAAGATCAAACACCCAGGCAATATCTGCACCGGTACGGCGTTCGATTTCTTGATCAGAATCAACAAATTCAAGGTGTAATTGGTCAGCGATGTGACGACCAATCGTACTTTTGCCAGCCCCCATGGGGCCAACTAGAAATATATTACGTTTCTCAGCCATATCTTTTAGTACAAACGAACTCTAAAATTTGAAATAAAACCCCGCCTAACGACCTGGCCCCAAAATTAAGGAGAGGATTATCTCAGTAATCGGTTGGGTATTTCAAGTCAATTAGCATAAAAAGCCATATAACGAGCAATTAATCTAAATAATCATCCATTAGTTAACAAAACATTAGCTTATTTTAGGGAGTATTTATTTTTCATGGTTAAAATTTGTGCAACCCAAAGTTATATTTATCAAATTACTGATAACTTTACTACGTAATGTTATGTAAAACTCACACAGTAAAGCGCAAAATAACACTAGAGTGCACCCGAAGGGCAGCGCATGTTGGTTTTATGCTGCTATCGCATATTTTGGGAAGTAACCACACTGCATATTCTCTACTTAGTAAACTAAGTAGAGTGCTGCAAAATCAATATTCAAATATAATCACGCCCTAATCAACTTGTATCTTAGGAGTGACGAAAATCAGTAGTTCACGCTTTTCGTTAAACTCACTGGTACTTTTAAACAGTCTTCCAATGTATGGAATGTCGCCCAATAAAGGAACTTTTTTGGTCGAATTAATAATTTGCTGTTGAAAAATACCACCCAAAACAACTGTTTGGCCATTTTCTACCAGTACCTGCGTTTCAATTTGTTGCGTATCAATTGCAACCGCAGGGCCTGTTCCGGTCTGTACTGTATCACCTCGGGTATCTTGAGTGATAATTAAATTCAAAATAACTTTGTTATCAGGTGTTATATGCGGTGTTACTTCTAAGCTAAGTACTGCTTTTTTAAAGCTTACTGTTGTCGCACCACTAGAGGCTGATTCAACATAAGGTATTTCGGTACCTTGTTCAATCCTCGCCTTTTGCTGGTTAGCCGCAGTAATTCGCGGACTAGCAATAATTTCACCTTTATTTTCTTCTTCAAGCGCAGTTAGCTCTAAATCAATTAACGTACCATTAGCTAGTTTAGCAATATGCATACCTATGCTAGCTGAAGGATTGGCAACCGGCAGGTTTACATTTAATCTATCAGACAAGCTTGGAATATTACCATTAGAGATGTTTTCAGCCCCCTCTAGGGTGCCTGAAATACCATCGGTTCCCTGCTGATCACTAAAGCCCCAACGTACCCCTAAATCTTCTGTAACGTTGTCGCGTACGGTTACCATGCGCGCTTCAATTACAACCTGCTTTACGGGTATATCTAGCGTTTCGACCATGCGGCGTACGCTTTCGATACTTTTTGCCGTATCTTTCATTAATAATGTATTGGTACGCTGATCAACCGACACACTCCCTCTTGGGGTTATAATGCTGTTAGTGTCCGTTTTTAGTAAATCTGCAAAATCTTCGGCCTTTGCATAATTTAAGCGAATGTACTCGCTGTACAAAGGCTCTAAATCTTCTACTTGTTGCTTTGCTTTTAAGTCTTTTGCTTCACGTGCTGCAAGCTCTTCTGATGGGGCTACCATTAAAATAGAGCCATCCATACGCTTATCAAGACCTTTTATTCTGAGTACCACATCAAGCGCTTGATCCCATGGCACGCCATCTAAACGTAGCGTTATATTGCCCGTTACAGAATCACTGGTTACTAAGTTAAAGTCGTTGTATCCGGCTATAATTTGCAAGACTGCACGTACCGAAATGTCTTGAAAGTTCAGGGTCATTGGTCGACCTTGATATTCTTTACCACCATCAAGGTAAGCATTTTGGGTTTCGTCTTTCTCAACATTTAAGGTAAAAATATTATCTATTTGCTGATAAGTAAACGTAAATGCTGCGTTTGGCTCAATAACAATTCGGCTCAGGTTATCTTCTTTAAAGGTTTCTATATTGCTTACGATAGTACCAAAATCAAGTACATCTAATTCGTATAATAAATCATCTAAAATATCAGTGTGATGAAACTCTGCAATAATTTTACCGCCACTTTCATGTACTTCTATTGCGGCTTGAGTATCTTGCAAAAATACCAATACTTTAGCTTCGCCCTTTTCACCACGGCGAAAATCAATAGATTGAATACGATTAATGTAACTACCGCCAATGCTATCTGCAGCATCATCAGTCGTTAGCGCTTGCTCGGTTAATGGATTATCAGAGATACGCAGCGAGACCAGATTATTATTAACCTGGGTTTCATAAATTTTCAAACGCTCAAGATGTACCGTTACTTTTAAACCGTTACTTGTCATTACGCTGGTTACATTATTTATTCCAGCCAAATTAACAGCAACATCGGCTAACCCTTGATCTAACTGTGCATTGGTAAACAGCATTTCTATACGCGCTGGGCTATTGAACACTTGAATACTTGGTTGCTGGGTTAATTCTTCATCAAATACCAGCTGTAGTTCGGTTTCGCCTTTTAATAATGGATTATAGCGCACGTCATAAAGTAGCGGCTCAGCTACCGCAGTTTTAGCTATTAATAGTGCAAAAATCACTAATAAAGCTGACAATACACGATGAAGCGAACCTACATCCTTATACATATTTGTATGACCTTTTTTGTTATTAATTTGCGCCATCAATTGTCGCCTCTAACATTTCTAATTTAGTCTGACGCTCTTTCCAACAGCCAGATCCATCAGGGATTAATTCTATTAACTCAATATAGTCACTACTCACTTTTTTTACTTTTCCGTCGTAAGTGCCCAAGTAACTCCCTACGGTTACTCTATGCAGCGTTGCATCAGCAGCAGTAATAAGTGCCCATGTTTGGCTATTAGAACCTAGCGTGCCTTTCATCGCTAGGTTATCTAGCGGATATTTTTCTAATGGCTCACGAACTCTATCTGGATCTGGGTGCAAACAATTTTTAATTTGCGTTAACTTATTTTGTATAATTTCAGGTTGTGGAGCTACAAATGGGCTGCGCAATTGACCTGCATTGTATTCAAAATACTCAAACTGAATGAGCTCTGGTATTTTCTCCACTCTGGGGGTTGTACTTGCTTTTACCTGATCAATAAATTCTTTTTGTTCAGAAGTGTCACTATTACAGCCACTCAATAACGTTGTAAAAATAGCCACTAAAGGGAGTTTATTCATTATTTAGCCCCCTCTTCGTAGCGATAAGTTTTTGCAATCACACTAAATGTTAACTGCTTTTCTCCAGATGATAAAATAGAAAAGTCATGTAAACTAACAATTCGCGGTAATTGAGCCACTTTACCTACAAACTGACCAAATTCATGGTAGGTCCCTACCACTTCTATTTTTATTGGCAGTTCGGTATAAAATTCTTTTTCAACTTCAGGCAACCAACCAATTTTTAAAAAGGTTAAGCCACTGGTAGTACCCACATAAGATAAGTCATCTAATAAGCCTGGGGTTTCATTAGAGGTTGGTAGGCGTTTTAATAGCTGAGAAAACTTATCTTCCATTTCAATCATTTGCAGTCGATAAATATCTAGTTTACTGGCTACCGCATATTTGGTGCGATAAGTAGTGCGCAGCTCCACCTCTGTGGCTACCGCGTTGTGATAACTGTCTATTTCATCTGAAACTAATAAGCTATAGCTAAAAAACAACACTAAACCCGCAATAAAAGCACCGCAAATAACCCTAACAACAACCGGCCATTCACCTATATTATCAAGTTCTATTTCATTCCAATCTATATCTTTAAATGCTTTAAAATCAAGGTTCATCATGTACCTCGCCAATTTTATCGAATGGTTTTACATAAAACTCCATATTAAAATCACTCAACAAACGCGACGATTTATCGCCAGCAACAATACCTTGCATTACTGGGCGCTCTAATAAATAAGAACTTTGCACTTCGCGTAGCAAGGTTGAAAGGCGATTATTTGATTCGCTTTTTCCAAGTACATGAATTTGATTACCGCGTCGCTCTAGCTTAGTTAAATAAACCCCTGCAGGAACTATTTTTGCGACTTCATCCATAATTTGCGTGCCTAAATTACGACTCCTTTGCAGGTTTTCAATTAAGCGCATACGCTGCTGCAGGTTTTCTTTTTTCTTATCTAGCTCTCTAATGTCTCTTATTTCTTTATCTAGCATACTTATTTCTGCACTAAGGTAATTGTTTTTTAGATTTTGACCCTCTTTTAAAGCGCCATAAAATGAGCTCAATAAATACATACTCAAAAAACACAAAACAACAACTGCAATTAATGAAGTAATAAACTTCTTTTTTGAGTCTTCACGCTGTTGTTCACGCCAAGGCAGTAAATTTATATGTGGCATGATGAAAAGCTCCTCAAAGCGAGTCCTGTTGCAATAGCAAATTGCGTGCGATGACGCTGTAATACATTACGGTCAACTCTAGGAGATATTTCCATATTTACAAATGGCTCGGCTACAATTGTGTGTATACCTAACTCTTCGACTAATAAGCGCTCAAAACCGCTAATCATAGCTGTACCACCGGTTAATACAATATAATCTAGCTGATCTTTGCCCGTGGTGGTTAAAAACATTTGCACCGCGCGGCGCACTTGTTGTAGCAAGGCTGTTTGAAAAGGTGCAAGTACTTCAAAGGTATAATTTGGCGGTAAGTCGCCGGTTGCTTTACCAATTTCAGCTTCATCAAAGCCTTTATTATAATAAGTAACAATACTATTAGTGTATTGATCGCCACCAAACACTTGGTCGCGGGTATAAATTGTATCACCCGCTTGCACTACACTTACGAGTGTTAATACCGCGCCAATATCGACAATTGCAACGCACTTATTAAATGCATCACTTGGTAACTGTTGATAGTACACATCCATTGCTCGGCTTAATGCGTAGCTTTCTACGTCAACCACTTTAGCAACTAAGTTAGCCGCTTCTAACGCGCCAACACGTGCTTCAACGCTTTCAGTACGCGCAGCCGAAAGCAATACATTCATTTTACTAGGATCGGCGGCATTGGTTGATAGCTTTTCAAAATCAAGATTAACTTCATCTAATGGATAAGGAATTAAGCTGTCTGCTTCAATTTCAATTTGCGATTCTAATTCAGCGTCACTTAAGGTGACATCCATGAAAATCACCTTGGTGATCACGGTCTGGCCTGAAACAGCCACCGCAGCTTCTTTTAGTGATTTAGGTAATTTTCGTTTTAATTTAGTTATTACATTACCAATTGCTTCAATATCTTGAATAGTACGCTCACTCATGGCGCCTTTTGGCATAGGTTCAATTGCAAGTGCTTCTAATCGAAGCCCAGTGTCTGTTTCACTTAACAGTACAGCTTTGATAGAGTGCGATCCTATATCAATGCCTACCATCATCGGCGATGGCTTTTTAAATAGTTGACTTAGCATGTTTGCAACTTTGCCTTTGTTTTAATAATAAACAAGTTATAATTCTTATCTGAAAAAATACTATTCATTTTTTAATCAATATATACTAGCAGCCTCAACTTGTAATTGGGAGTCCATTTAGGGAAATATCAGTGATTTTATTAAAAAGAACTTTACAATTTTTTATCATTTGCACATTATTTGGACTGATCACTTTGTTCAGCCTTTATTATTACGTTAAACCTGATATCCCAAGTGTGCAAGTTTTAAAAGACGTGCAATTACAAACTCCTATGCAAGTATTCACTAAAGATGGTCTGTTGATCAATCAATTTGGTGAAAAACGACGAATTCCGGTCACAATAGACCAAATACCACAACCCCTCATTAATGCATTTTTAGCCACCGAAGACAGCCGCTTTTATGATCACCTTGGTATTGACCCAATAGGTATAGTGCGCTCTGCGCTTGTACTTATATCTACCGGAGAGAAAAAACAAGGCGCTAGTACTATTACTATGCAGCTAGCACGTAATTTTTTCTTAACCCGCGAAAAAGCCTACATTCGTAAAGTAAAAGAAATTTTTATCGCGATACATATTGAAAACTTATTAAGCAAAAACGAAATTCTTGAGCTGTATTTAAATAAAATTGAATTAGGTAATAGGGCGTTTGGTATTGGTGCAGCAGCGCAAGTTTATTACGGTAAAGAACTAAAAGACTTAACCCTTGCGCAAATGGCAATGATTGCCGGCCTGCCAAAAGCACCTTCAGCGCTTAATCCTATTCGCAATCCAGTGCGTGCTAAAGCGCGTCGTAATGTCGTACTTGGTAGAATGTTGTCTGAACGTTATATAACCCAAAGCGAATATGAAGAGACTATTAATCAACCTATAACGGCCGTTTTTCATGGCGCTGAAATAGATTTATACGCACCTTATATATCTGAAATGGTGCGTGCAGAAATGGTTGCTAAATACGGTATTGATAAAGCGTACAACTCTGGCTTTAAAATATTTACCTCGGTAGAATCCCACGTTCAACAAGCTGCGCAAACGGCTTTAGTAAATAACTTACATAGTTACGATATGCGCCACGGTTTTAGAGGTCCAGAGCGTTTATTATGGGATGCGCAAACACAACCAGCATTAAGCCAAGCACAAATTCTTAACCAGCTAAAAGACGTAAAACAGCTTGGCGACTTACAAGCAGCAGTGGTATTGGCGGTTAACGAAAAAACAGCCGACGTTTTACTAAAAAATGGTGAACTGGCAACACTTACATGGGATAACTTAAAGTGGGCACGTAAATATATTACGCGTTACCGCCAAAGTTTTGCTCCTAAAGCTGCAACTGAAATATTAGTACCAGGTGCACAAATATGGCTACGTAAAAACGACGATAATAATTATTTATTGAGTCAAATTCCTGAAGCCTCTAGTGCCATTGTGTCTTTAGACCCTCAAGATGGCCGTATTAAAGCAATTGTTGGTGGTTATAGTTTTGAGCAAAGCCAGTACAACCGTGCAGTGCAAGCTAAACGCCAAGTCGGCTCAAACATTAAACCCTTTATTTACTCTGCAGCTCTGGAAAAAGGCTACACTTTAGCATCCATTTTAAACGACGCTCCAATTAATCAATGGGATAAAAGCCAAGGTATTGCATGGCGCCCAAAAAACAGCCCTGCAGTTTATAATGGCCCAATTCGTATTCGCCGCGCATTGGCGCAATCTAAAAACGTTATTTCGGTTCGTCTTCTACGTGGTGTAGGCTTGCAACGTACTGCCGATCATTTACTTAAATTTGGTTTTGATAATAAAGACATTAACCGCAGTGAATCCTTAGCGCTTGGTAGTGCTTCCATTTCTCCATTAGAACTTGCTCGTGGTATGAGCGCGTTTGCTAATGGCGGGCATTTAATAGAACCGTATTTTATATCTGAAATTCAAGATGCCTTTGGTACAGTGTTATTTAAAGCAAACCCAGCCCTAGCCTGCGATGAGAACACGCAGCCCCTCGCTATCGAAAATAACAGCAGCCTAACGATAGAAAATACTGAGCAAGGTGAAAAAGCGCAGCAAACAGTGCAATGTGCCCCACGTATTATTTCTAAACAAAATGCTTTTTTAATTGCAGACGCTATGAACAGCGCAATTTGGGGCGGCGGAAGCTGGAGCAATAAAACAGGCTGGACGGGGACTGCATGGCGAGCACAGCGTTTAGGGCGTCGTGATTTATCGGGTAAAACAGGTACCACAAACGATTCTGTTGACACTTGGTTTAGTGGTTTTAACCGCAATGTACTCACCTCAGTATGGGTTGGCTTTGACAACCCTGGCAATACTCTAGGTCGTTCTGCTTATAACAACAACCTTGATAGTGGTCAAATAACAGGGGCTGAATCGGGCGCTAAAACAGCTCAACCGGCATGGAATGAATTTATGAGGGCAGCTCTTGATGGGCAACCAGAAGCGCCAATTGAACCACCTGAAGGATTAGTTTCTATTCGTATTGATTTAGCGACTGGCTTATTAAGCCACAAAAATGATTATACTAGCCGCTTTGAATACTTTGAAAAAGGCACTACCCCAACTAGTTATGTGCTTTCGCAGCCAAGCGATATTTTTGAAGAAAACACCAAAACAGAAGAAGAGCTATTTTAACCATAAGCACATCTCTCATTAGCTAAATGGTTAATTACGCTAAAAAACGGCAACCTTCTTAGGTTGCCGTTTTTTGTTTTATTTAATTATTACTTTAAGTTTTTTATCAGCCAATATAAGTCAGAATGAACGCCTGCTGCAGTCACTTCCTTACCAGCACCTGGGCCTTGTATAATCAAGGCATTATTGCTGTACCACTGGCTGTTAATAACAAAAATATTATCACCCGGGGTTAAGTTTGCTAATGCGTCATTGGGCGTAACATACGCTAACCCTACTTTGGCCGTTACGCTATCGTGCTCAATACTCAGTAAACCTGTATAACGAAGTACCGCGTTTTGTAATTTTGCATTGCGTGCATGCTCTTCAATAAAAGTGTCGAGCTTATGTTTATTAGCTAAAAAGTCATCCCAGCTACCTAGTGCTAGCTCATCGGGCATTAACGGCGCTAAGGCAATGTCGTTAAGGTCTAATTCAACCCCTAACTCTCGCGCTAAAATAAGTAGCTTACGCTGCATATCTCGCCCCGATAAATCTTCGCGCGGATCGGGTTCAGTAAAACCCATTTGTTGCGCTTCAAGTAATAACTCAGAAAATGCAGTTGCGCCATTATACATACTACATAACCACGATAACGTACCCGAAAAAACACCTTCTATACGTGTTATTTTATCGCCACTGTTTTGTAAATCTGCAAGGGCAAAATTAATTGGTAAACCGGCACCCACACTAGCGTTATAGCGCCAATATAAATTGCGCTGCGCAATATTGTGCTGCAACGCTTTATACCAAGGAGTTGGCGCGGTACCAGCATACTTATTAGCACTAATTAAATGACAATCAAGCGCAACAAAATCTGGGTATAACTGACTAAATTGCTCGCTGGCGGTTATATCTATAACCACTTTATGCTCGTAATCAAGCTGGCCAATAGCGGTTAATAAATCTTGGCTGCTATAGTCAACAGCCTCTAACTGCCATTGGTTCTTCCAGTGCTGTACATTTATGCCGCTGGGATTAAATAGCAGTTTTTGCGAACGTGCTAATCCCACTAACTTAATATTAAAGTCGGTTGATAAACGTGCTAGCTGCGCCGATAGTTGGCTAACAAATACATCCCCTACGTTACCAAGCCCTGCCACTATTAAGGCAATTTCTTGGCCTTTAGTGATCAGTTTATCGTGCAGCACATTAAGCACATCACTATCAATAAGCTGATCCGTCAGTAGCAATACATAACCACTATCTTGATGCACAAAGCGAGGTTCAATATTATGCAAATTGAGCAACTCGCGTGCCTGAGTACTCAATAAGTTTATATCTTGCTCAGGAGCAACTAGCGCGCAACCATGTAGGTTAGACTCGCTAATATTGGCTCTTCCTGCAAAGTAACTAACTACTTGATGGGTCGCTACTGCCGGTACTATTAGGTAAGTTTCACCCGCGCTACTAAAATGATGCAAACTATGTTGAATAAGCTGGCTAACCTGAGTTACCTCACCCTCAACTAGCCCTTCAACACTAAGTAAATCTATATTTTCTAATGTAGTAATAAAGCGTTTTTGTTTTACACAGCCCTCTTTCACTACATTTGTTGAGCTTGCTTGCACGTCAAAACTACTGCGCACCGCAAGCTTTATATCGGTATTTTTAAGTGGCGATAATGTTTTAGCGTGTAAAACGGGGTTACCTAATCTTGCCAATAAGTTAGCTTGCGCTCTACATACCTTAGCGTATTTAATGGCCTTGTTAACTTTACGTGGGTCGGTACTAAATATCCCTTGTGTATCGGTCCAAATATATACTTGTTTAGCATTGCAATAACTTGCCAATAAGGTTGCACTGTAATCACTACCATTGCGACCAAGAGTGACCGTATCGCCTTGGGTATTAGCCGCAATAAACCCTGTTACCACGTTAATTTTGTGCTGGCTAATAAGCTCACTACACTGCTGTGTATTTTGGCTATGCAATAATTGTCCATCACTTAGCGTAAACAAGCCTCTTGCGTCTTGCATGCATGCAGCAACATTAAGTTGCTGTAAATACGCAGCGAGCAAACGAGCTGACCACAACTCACCATGGGCGAGTAGCGCCGCTTCTTGCAACTGCTCAGTACTCGCTAATTTAGCAACTAAACTTAGCTCTTCATTTAGAGTGGTTAAAGCGCTGCGCTTTAAATCGCCCTGCAGTAGCTGCGTTATTAAATCACTTTGATGATTGTTTAATTGCAATACAATATCAGCGAGCGCTTGAGTATCGTGCTGCTGATAACTTTGCCACAGTTTTACTAATGTATCTGTGGTTTTTCCTGCAGCCGATACCACTACACAATCACCGGGCTGAGCTTGCCCTAAAATTATTTTTGCAACGCTTTTATAGCGCTCGGCTGAGCTTAAACTCGAACCACCAAACTTATGAATATTATTAGTCATATTAATTACCACAACGCCGGGTGAGCAGCGCTCAATTTAACATTACTACTTGCGCTAGCACCTGTTTTACCTGCGTTATTGTGCTGACCTGGTTGCACTAAATTAAATACCCGATCAAAGTCTGCTAATAAATCTGCTACATCTTCAATACCTATCGACACACGAATAAGCGTATCGCCAACGCCAGCGGCTAAACGAGCCTCGGCTTCCATTCCTGCATGCGTCATTGTTGCTGGGTGGCATATTAAGCTCTCTACGCCACCTAAAGATTCAGCTAAGCTAAATGTTTTAAGGTTTGTTAAAAATGCAGCTGCGTCATTCACATCACCTTTAATGTCAAAACTAACCATGCCACCAAAACCAAGTTGCTGTGCTTTAGCCAATTCATGTTGTGGATGCGACTCTAGCCCCGGGTAATATACTTGGCTAACAAATTTTGAGCTTTCAAGGTACTTAGCAATAGCTAAGGCATTTTCTTGATGCTGCCGTAAGCGTACATTTAAAGTACGCAAGCCACGCAAAGTTAAGTAACTATCAAACGGTGCCCCCGTTATACCAATATTATTTGCCCACCAAGCCAGTTCTTCACCTAGTTCGTCAGTTGCAGCAATAACCGCACCGCCAACCACGTCTGAGTGGCCATTTATGTACTTAGTGGTTGAGTGCACCACAATATCAACGCCAAATTTAATCGGGTTTTGTAATGCAGGCGATAAAAAAGTGTTATCTGCAGCTACCAAAGCACCGCATTGTTTCGCAATATCGGTTACTGCTTTAATATCAGTTAAACGTAAAATAGGGTTACTAGGGGTTTCTATCCAAATTAACTTAGGTTTGATTACTAAAATTTGCTGCAAACTTTCTGGTTTAGTTAAATCTAACACTTCGAGTTTTAATAGGCCGCGCTTTTGTAATGAGGTAAATAAGCGATAGCTGCCGCCATAACAATCATGGGGGATCACCAACGTATCGTCACTATTAAGCAGCTGAGTGGCTAAATGTACGGCAGCCATTCCTGTTGCAGTAATAATGCCGCGAGCACCACCTTCGAGTTCGCTGAGTGCTTGGGCTAAAGTATCACGATTTGGATTACCACTGCGGCCATAGTCATATTGACGTTTTGTATCAAAGTCGGCAAACGAATAAGTGGTTGATAAATACAGCGGAGGCACAACCGCGCCATGGTGCTTATCAGCATCGACACCACTGCGAACTGCAATTGTCGCTTTATTTTTTTCACTCATATTTATTACCTGCTTTATTTAGATGTTTAGACGTCTAAAACAGTAATTCATTCAACTTAAGAAGTCAAAACATTTAAACACCTAGCCATCTGTGCAACAAGTATTTGACTAATTTGTTTAAATCGATAGAATTTCACGCATATTCGCGCTATTTTTTAGTAGGGTGAGCAATTAATAATCTGAGGCAACGATACATCTTATGGCAAAATGGAATGGCGAGTATATTCACCCATACGCAGAACACGGGAAAAAATCAGAGCAAGTTAAAAAGATCACCGTTTCGATCCCGCTAAATGTATTAAAAGTACTAACCGATGAACGCACCCGTAGGCAAATTAATAACTTACGCCATGCAACTAATAGCGAGCTATTATGTGAAGCATTTTTGCATGCGTTTACTGGGCAACCGTTACCTAACGATGATGATTTACGTAAAGATAACGCCGAAAAAGTGCCTGAAGAAGTGAAAAAAATAATGCAAGAAATGGGCTTAGAAGTTCCTGTTTTAAACGAAGACTAAACAGCGGCTTTTAAACAAAAAAACCTCAGCATGGCTGAGGTTTTTTTATGGCTATAAATTACACTGAAGTAACTTAATACCGAGCAACATAATGCTGCTTATTCCATATAGTTTGCTGGCAGCTCTATTTGCGCTACGCCTGAAGCAATGGCTGCTAATGCAACTGCTTTAGCAATACGCGGCAATAAACGCGGGTCCATAGGCTTAGGAATAATATACTCTGCACCAAACGCTAGCTTATCGACACCGGCAGCTTTTAGTACTTCTGGTGGAACCGGCTCTTTGGCAATACTTCGAATAGCTTCAACTGCTGCAATTTTCATTTCATCGTTAATTTCACTGGCACGCACATCAAGTGCACCACGGAAAATAAACGGAAAACACAACACGTTATTAACTTGGTTAGGGTAATCTGAGCGCCCTGTTGCCATAATTAAATCGCTACGTGCGCCGTGTGCCAATGCCGGATCAATCTCAGGGTCTGGGTTCGAACAAGCAAATACGACTGGCTTTGCTGCCATTAATTTTAAATCATCGGCCGATAATAAGTTAGGGCCCGATACACCAACAAATACGTCAGCATCTTCAATTACATCTTGTAATGTACGCTTATCGGTATTGTTAGCAAATAACTGTTTGTACTCGTTTAAATCATCACGGCGAGTGTGAATAACACCTTTACGATCAAGCATATAAATATGTTCACGCAGTGCACCACACTTAATTAATAACTCCATACAAGCAATCGCTGCAGCGCCGGCACCTAAACATACAATAACTGCATCTTCAATATCTTTGCCTTGCACTTCCAGCGCATTTATCATGCCTGCAGCCGTTACAATAGCCGTGCCGTGCTGATCATCATGAAAAACAGGAATACTACAGCGTTCAATAAGCGCCTTTTCAATTTCAAAACACTCTGGTGCTTTAATATCTTCAAGGTTAATACCGCCAAAAGTATCAGCAATATTAGCCACAGTATTTATAAAGTCTTCGGTGGTGCGGTGTTTTACTTCAATATCAATTGAGTCAATACCTGCAAAGCGTTTAAACAGCAACGACTTACCTTCCATTACCGGTTTTGACGCTAACGGGCCTAAATTTCCTAAGCCTAAAATGGCAGTACCATTGGTGATCACTGCAACCAAATTACCTTTACCTGTGTACTTATAGGCATTTGCAGGGTCAGCAGCAATTTCACGCACCGGCTCAGCTACACCGGGGCTATAAGCTAAAGCGAGATCATGAGCCGTTTCTGCAGGCTTGGTTAGCTCAATGCTGATTTTACCTGGAACGGGGTGAGAGTGATAATGTAGTGCTTGTTCACGAAAGTCCGACATAACGCGATTATATCCTGCAATTTAAGTTAAAGTGAGAGGGAGTAAAGCGACACTTAACATGCCTTAAAGTACGATACCCTTATTATTTTTAAATTCCAAGCAATATCAGGTCTATCCTGTTATATGCTAGATCTGTTAATTTTAAGCGAATTTTCAGCAACTTCGATAAAAACACCGCTACTTTTCATAAATATAAATTGTGCTAAAAGACACTTTTCAAGCTTATTTTAGTTAAAAGTATTATTCACAAAACAGGTTTTTAAAACGTAAATAAAATCAGCTAAAAGCGATTATTTATTCTGCTTTAACAACACATAGCTTCATGTTGGCTACTTTTAGAAACCGAGTTGAAAATTAAGCTATTAAAAATATAGAGAATATTAAGTCATTTGTCTGCAAAGGTTTATGCATACCGAGAATAAGAACAGGAAATAGTTATGCAAAAAGCAATAAACTTAAAACTAGCGAGGTTAGGGGGAAGTTAGAGGATTTTTAGGCATAAAAAAAGCATCCTAAGATGCTTTTTTTAACTAAATAGCAATAATTACTTTTTGCTACCAAGTGCACCGAAACGCTTGTTGAAACGATCAACACGTCCGCCAGTGTCTAAAATCTTTTGCTTACCAGTGTAAAACGGGTGACACGCAGAACAAACGTCTAGGTGAATATTTTTACACAGAGTAGAGCTAGTTTCGAATTCGTTTCCACATGAACAAGTTGCAGAAATTACTTCGTACTTAGGGTGAATACCTTCTTTCATAGAAACCTCTAGTTAAGGCCGCATCGCTCTCCAAACCCGGAGTCTGGCACCATACGTCGTTAAAACAAATTTATTGGTGGCGGATTTTATCCAACAACCATCAAGCACACAAGCATTAATTAGTATTTTTGCTAAAAAAATAACCATTTTGAGTAAACAAGGTTATTTGGTAGTAGGTTTTTAGCTGTATTTTTAGTACATTAGGGCCAAGTATTAGCACGCCCTCCCCCATTATTTTTTTAACAGTTGAGTTACTATGTATTTTGTTGAAGTTGCTATAAAAGTTCCACTACCGCGCACCTTTGATTATAAAGTAGATAGCCAGCTTGGTGAAGCTTCTGCGCCATTAAAACCCGGAATGCGGGTGTTAGTACCCTTTGGTAATCAACGTAAAGTAGCCGTGGTTTTAGCGCTTAAAACAACAACCGAAGTGCCTGAAAACAAAATAAAGGCAATTTTTGAAATTATCGACGATACGCCAATTTTATCTGCAGAGCACATAGAGTTACTGCGCTTTACTGCCCGTTATTATTGCTACCCGCTGGGTGAAACCATTCATATTGCATTGCCAAGCGCACTACGCCAAGGCGAATCGCCTGATAAAACCAGCATTAATATGGTAGCCCTAACGGAAAAAGGCGCGCTGCTGCCGTCATTAAAAGCTAAAACTCAACTTAATTTACTAAAGCAGCTATCGCAATCAGGCAAGTCGTCATTAACCGAGTTAAAAGCTTTGGGCTTTAGTAAAAAAACCATTGATAGCTTAATAGATAAGGCACTCATAACACAGTCAATTGAGCATGATAACCACTGGCAAAGTGTAGCCCCAACAGTGGGTAGCAAACCAACACTTAACAAAGAGCAAGCGGTTGCCTGCACCACAATTAATCAAAGCAGCGGTTTTAGCAGCTTTTTATTAGAAGGTGTAACCGGTAGCGGCAAAACAGAAGTGTACTTACAATGTTTAGAAGAAGTACTAAAGCGCGGCGAACAAGCACTAGTATTAGTGCCCGAAATAGGCTTAACCCCGCAAACCGTTAACCGCTTTCGCCGCCGCTTTCCCGACACCCCCATTATGCTTTGGCATTCAGCTTTAACCGATAATGAACGTTTACAAACCTGGCGTTTTTGCGAAAAAGCCAGCTGCGCCATAGTAATAGGCACACGTTCGAGTATTTTTCTGCCATTTTTAAAGCTCGGCATGATAGTGGTTGATGAAGAACATGACTCGTCTTTTAAACAGCAAGACACGCTGCGCTACCATGCCCGTGATTTAGCTGCGTATCGTGCATATCAGCATAAAATTCCGCTTATATTAGGCAGTGCAACACCGGCACTCGAAACCCTGCACAAAGCAATTAATAATAAATACCAACTACTGAGCCTTACTGAGCGCGCGCAAACCGCTACCGATAACCAATTTAAATTACTCGATATGAAAGGTCAGCCCGACCAAGCAGGCATTGCCCATGCCAGCCTTGCTACCATGCGCCAACATTTAAAACGTGGCAAACAAGTGATGGTGTTTTTAAATCGTCGTGGATTTTCGCCCACGTTAATTTGCCATGAATGTGGTTGGTTAAGCGAATGCAAGCGTTGCAGCACCAGCGCCACTTTTCATAAAGCTATTGGGCAAATGATTTGCCATCACTGTGGCGATCAATATCATGTTCCACACCAATGCCCCGACTGCGGTAGCACGCAAATTTTTCCTAATGGTAAAGGCACTGAGCAAATCGAAGAGTTTTTATCGAGTGAATTTCCACAAACCCCTGTTACACGTATCGACCGCGACTCCACTCGTCGTAAAGGCAGCCTTGAAAAAGCACTGGATGAAATAAACCTAGGCGGCGCGCGCATTTTAGTGGGCACGCAAATGTTGGCTAAAGGGCATCACTTTGCCGATGTAAGTTTAGTGGTTATTTTAGACGTAGACAGCGGCTTATACTCCTGTGATTTTAGAGCAACTGAGCATTTAGCCCAACTTGTTACGCAAGTGGCCGGGCGTGCTGGGCGCTCAGGTGAGGCAGGCCAAGTGTTATTGCAAACACATTTTCCTGAGCACCCACTATTACAAGATTTGGTTAATAATGGTTATCAGGATTTTGCTCGCTTTGCACTGCGTGAACGTGAAGATGCAGACCTACCACCAATCACGAATATGGCCATTGTTCGCGCCCAAGGACACAATATAAAACAAGTCGTCGATTTTTTGACAGATTTGGTTCCAGTAAGCGGGGTAACTGGTATACAATTGCTCGGTCCAATACCTGCTCCTCTTGAAAAAGTAGCAGGTATGTATCGTTTTCAATTACACATTCAAGCGCAAGATCGCCGCGTATTGCACCAATATCTTGCGCAAATGGTTGATTATCTAAGCACTAGCAAACTTGCACAAAAAGTACGCTGGAGCCTAGACGTAGACCCTATAGACATGATTTAGGTTAAGGCCAAAATAAAGCTATGGCACAGCACGATTACATTAACAAAAAACCAGCAAACCGCAAAAAAGCGAAATCAGCGCCCGCTAAAAAACCCTTTCCAATACTGTTAGTTTTAATTGTTACTTTATTGGTGGCAGGTTTTGCTTATGGCTTATGGTTTATTAAAAATAACGCCGATCCTGAGCTAGTTGAAAAACAAGCTAACCCTGTACCTACAACTCCTGTAGAAGTTGTTGTACCACGTACGCCTGCGTTTATTAAAGAAATTAGAAACCACGAAATTCAGGTTGAAGTAAAAGAACTTGAACAAAAAGGCCCTTACGTTATGCAGTGCGGCTCATTTAGAACCTACCCACAGGCTGAATCGTTAAAAGCTAAAATAGCCTTTGCAGGGCTTATTTCTGAAATAAAAGAGACCACAGGCAGCAGTGGCATTTGGTATAAAGTACGCTTAGGCCCTTATAAAACCAAGCGCCAAGCTGAGAGCGATAAAAATAAACTTAAACGTGTAAAAATAGTCGGCTGCGGAATTTGGGGCTGGACTTGAAAATAAACCATTCACCCATATAACCTCTTCATAATCGTTTTTTACGAGCTGCCCCTGCAGCTCGATGATGAGGAATAATATGACTACTATCGTAAGTGTACGTCGCGGCAACAATGTTGTAATTGGCGGCGACGGCCAAGTTTCGCTTGGTAATACAGTAATGAAGGGCAATGCCCGTAAAGTTCGACGCCTCTATAATGGCAAAGTAATTGCTGGCTTTGCCGGCGGTACTGCTGATGCCTTCACCCTTTTCGAACGCTTTGAAAGCAAACTAGAAATGCACCAAGGTAACCTCACTAAAGCCGCGGTTGAAATGGCCAAAGACTGGCGCAGCGATCGCGCTTTGCGCAAGCTCGAAGCGCTGCTTGCTGTAGCCGACGAAACTGCCTCTTTAATCATTACCGGTAATGGTGATGTAGTACAGCCAGAAAATGACTTAATTGCCATTGGCAGTGGCGGTAACTTCGCCCAATCGGCAGCAACTGCTTTACTGGAAAATACCGATTTAAGTGCTCGCGAAATAGTAGAAAAAAGCCTAACCATTGCAGGCAATATCTGCGTATTCACTAACGACTTTCAAACTATCGAAGAATTGTAATAGGAACCGCTATGTCTGCTATGACCCCAAGAGAAATTGTTCACGAGCTAGATCAGCACATTATTGGTCAAGCAAAGGCTAAAAAAGCCGTTGCTATTGCACTGCGTAACCGCTGGCGCCGGATGCAGTTAAGTGATGATTTACGTAATGAAGTAACGCCTAAAAATATTTTAATGATTGGCCCAACGGGTGTTGGTAAAACCGAAATTGCGCGTCGTTTAGCTAAACTTGCTAACGCGCCATTTATTAAAGTAGAAGCAACTAAATTCACCGAAATTGGTTATGTTGGTAAGGAAGTAGAAACCATCATCCGCGATTTAGTCGATGTTGCGATTAAAATGACGCGTGAGCAACAAACTAAAAAGTTTAAGCATCGCGCTGAAGAAGCAGCCGAAGAGCGTATTTTAGACGCGCTTTTACCACCAGCTAAAGATCAATATGGCGAAAGCCAACGCGATGACAGCTCTTCAACTCGTCAAACGTTTCGTAAAAAGCTACGTGAAGGTCAATTAGATGACAAAGAAATCGAAATTGATTTAGCTCAAGCACAACCAAACGTAGAAATTATGGCCCCTCCTGGTATGGAAGATATGACCAACCAGTTGCAAAGCATGTTTCAAAACATGGGTGGCGATAAGCGCACTAAACGTAAGCTAAAAATTAAAGAAGCCTTTAAACTATTAAGCGAAGAAGAAGCCGCTAAGCTAGTTAACCCTGAGGAGCTAAAAGAGCAGGCTATTTTTGCAGTTGAGCAAAATGGTATTGTGTTTATTGATGAAATAGACAAAATTTGTAAACGAGGTGACTCATCAGGTCCAGACGTTAGCCGTGAAGGCGTACAGCGCGATTTACTACCATTAATTGAAGGTTGTACGGTTAGCACTAAGCATGGCATGGTTAAAACTGATCATATGCTATTTATTGCCTCAGGCGCATTTCAAATGGCTAAGCCATCAGACATGATCCCTGAGCTACAAGGTCGTCTTCCTATTCGTGTAGAACTTGAAGCACTTACTGCTAATGACTTTAAACGTATTTTAACAGAGCCGCATGCATCGCTTACCGAGCAGCAGCGTGAACTGCTTAAAACTGAGCAAGTAACTATTGAATTTAGTGATGATGCAATTGAGCGCATTGCTAAAGCTGCTTGGCAAGTTAACGAAAAAACCGAAAACATCGGTGCTCGTCGCTTACATACGGTAATGGAAAAACTAATGGAAGAAATTTCATATGACGCTTCAGAGCAAGCCGGAACATCACTGGTGGTTGACGCCGCTTATGTTGAAAAACACTTAGGTGCGCTGGTTGAAGATGAAGACTTAAGCCGCTATATTCTTTAATTAAAATTAGCTGCATAAACAGTTATACTAAAAGCCTCCGCACTGGGGGCTTTTTAATGAGATAAAAATGAAACACGTAACAAAAGTACATTACCACAGCGTTAGCAAAAATTTAGATGTTTACTTTGATGATGACAGCCAAGCCGTATTTAGTTGTGAATTTTTACGTGTGCACTCCCCTTCTGCAGAAGTGCAAGGGCATGGCTCAGGGCCAATGAAATTAGTATTCAATAAACAGTCTGTTGGTATTAAAAACATAGCTCATGTTGGTCATTACGCACTGCGTATAGATTTTGACGATGGCCACAATAGCGGGCTATTTAGCTGGCAATATTTTGCAAAGCTACAGGCGCAGCAAGCGACTCTCTGGGATGAGTATTTAAAGCGAGTTAGTGAGCACAATAACTCTAAAGACAGCGTACCCATAAAGTTTATTCCTTAAACTATACGGGTACTTTATTGCTAAGTTTTAAACCTTAAATTTGTCAATTGCAGCAAAAAGCACTCGTGCTTGCGCTGATACTTCTTCGCTTGTTTGCGCATTGTTAGCAGCGTGCCCTGAGGTGTTTCTGGCAATATCACGAATACTCACCACATTTTTATTTACTTCAGATGCGACTTGGCTTTGTTGATCAATTGCCACAGCAATTTGTGTGCTCATTTCCATAATCGTTTGCACATCTTCGGTTATTGATCCGAGTAACTCACCAGCTCTATTTGCTTGCGATGCACTTTCATCACCTTGTGAGCGACACTGATGCATAATACTCACCACTTCTTGAGTGCGCTGTTGTAGAGTATTTATTATGCCTTCTATGTAAGCGCGCATTTAAGCAGTGCGCTTAGCTATAATCGAAGTCTAGCTGCACATTCCACGGCATTAGGTCGGTAAAATCATCATCACCCTCATCTCGATTCGGCAACGTTTTAAATAAATGCACAAAGTAGTAATACGGATTGATGTCATTAGCACGACACGTCATCACAATACTATAAAGTATCGCGCTGGCCTGAGCACCATTAACCGATTTTGAGAATAGCCAGTTTTTTCTACCAGTGGTAAACGGCCGAATATCTCGCTCAGTAATATTATTATCAATCCCTAGTTCGCCATCTTCACTATACCGCATTAATTTCGGCCATTGATTAAGCGTGTATTTTATCGCTTTGCCAATATAACTCCCCGCCGTTACTTTACCTTC